>JAIDRY010000099.1 GCA_029061465.1 Clostridia bacterium | reverse complement strand
TGAATTAGATAAAAAAAATAATAATTTAATAAATGAAATATACGCATATTTGGAGGAGCGGGATTATATAAATATACCAGTATATGCGAAAAGTACTTAATTTTGTTAACGACAATAAAAAAATTATTATAGTCGTCATTCTGATAATAGTGCTTGTAGGAACTATTTACTTTATTAACAAATCACAAAAGAACGACGTTCCGACCGTTTCATCTACTGCAAAGAGCGCAACGGAGATTAAGCTTACGAATATTCTCTCGGCAATAGACGGAGTCGGCTCGACGGACGTTATGATTAACGAAGGGGAAGAAGGTATACTCGGAGTGGTAATTGTGTGCGACGGAGCAAACAATATTATGACGAAGAGTGATATACTAAACGCCGTTTCGACGGCATTGAACGTAGACAAAAATTTAATAGCAATATATTCAAAGAAATAAATAAGGAGATATATATGTCTAAAAAGAAAAAAATCATCATCATGTCCTCACTCGTATTTTTACTTGCGATAACCGCCGTTTTGAACGTACTGCTTGCCACCAACACAATTGCATTCGGTGATACGAATGCTGCGGTAACTACGTCAAACTATTTCACGACTTTCAGAACCGAAAGAACTACTACGCGCAGTGAAGAGCTGTTACAGCTTGACAGCGTAATCGCGCTATATGAAGAAGACAGCGACAAGTATCAGGAAGCCGTAGACCTTAAACTTAAAATAGTTGGTATGATGGAAAACGAGCTTATGCTTGAAACGCTTATAAAGTCGCGCGGTTTTTCCGACGCAGTTGTTTCGATAGGAATGGATTCGGATAACGTAAACGTTTTCGTAAATTCTAACGAGCTTGACTATAATACGGCTATGGCAATTTACACCATGCTCAAAGACGAAGTGCAGGTTTCTCCCACAAGTATAATAATTTTGCCCGTTTATTCGCAAGTTTGATATAAATATTTGCAAAATCGGCAATTATGTGTTATACTATCGTTAAGGAGATAAAAATGGCACATATAAGGCATGATCCTACTGCTACGCAGAAAGGAAAAATTACGTATAATTCCGGTATAGTCAGCGGCATAGTTGCGCTTGCTATTAACGAGGTTGAAGGCGTTACACTTTTAAATAATAAAAACAAGGGCGTCAAGTTAAACTTTGAAAAGCAAGGCATAGTTGCGGACATAAGCGTTAAGGTCGATAGTAACAGTAACGTTTCTACACTGGCTTATAAAATTCAGCAATCTATTAAACACAATGTTGAATCAATGACAAATTACAAGGTTGCAAAGGTCGACGTTCACGTTCAGGACGTAAATTTCCCCGACGCGGCAATATAATTTAAACGATATTCCCTTATTTTTTAAGGGAATATTTGTATGTAGGTAAGGTATGAGAACGAAAGCAAGAGAAGTGGTTTTTCAGATAGTATTCGCGTCGCGGTTTGATGGAGCGGATAACGGGTTAAAGCAGGCGCTCTATAAAAAAGAAAAATTAACGGCGGACGATATTCAATATGCAGAAAAGGTTATTGCCGCCATAAAGGAAAACGGAGAAGAACTCTCGGAAATTATTGATAAAAGGTCGGTAGCGTTTCCTGAAAGCAGACTGTTCCCGTCGGACAAAAGCATTCTGTTAGTGGCACTTGCGGAAATAAAGTATTTACCGGATATTCCCCAAGCCGTTTCAGTAAACGAGGCGGCAAATATTGCATCAAAATATTCTTCGCCTAAGAGCGCGTCTTTTGTATCGGGTATATTGTCGGAGGTCAAAAAGGACTGATATGTACAAGCTGATTGACGGAAAAGTCATGTCCTCAACTATGAGATGGATAATAGCGCAGGGAGTAAACGGGTATAAAGATAAGTATAAACGCGATGTCGGGCTTGTCGTAGTTATGGTCGGTGATAATCCCGCTTCTGCGATATATGTTCGTAATAAGATAAAGGCTTGCGAAGAGGTAGGCATAAAATCTTATTCGTATCATCTTCCGGAAGAAACGGAACAGGCGCAACTTGAAAATCTTATAAACGACCTTGCCGTAGATAATAACGTTGACGGAATACTTGTTCAGTTGCCATTACCGAAGCATATAGATGCCGAAAATGTTTTAAAATTAATTCCTGCAAAAAAAGACGTCGACGGTTTTTCGTCAGAAAACGTGGGAAAGCTTTGCTTAGGTGAAGAGGGCATAGTTGCTTGCACGCCTAACGGAATAATGAAGATGCTCGAACATTACGGCATAGAAACGGCGGGCAAGCGTGCGGTAGTAGTGGGCAGGTCGAATATAGTAGGCAAGCCTATGGCAATGTTGCTTTTAAACGCAGACGCTACAGTTACGGTATGTCACAGTAAGACAAAGAATCTTAAAGAGGAGTGTTTGAATGCGGATATTTTAGTTGCCGCAATCGGTAAACCCAAATATATCACTGAAGATATGGTAAAGCAAGGCGCCGTCGTTATTGACGTCGGAATGAACAGAGATGAAAACGGAAAACTTTGCGGTGATGTAGACTTTGAAAAAGTAAAAGATAAATGTTCGTATATTACGCCTGTACCGGGTGGAGTTGGACCTATGACTATTACTATGCTGATGTACAACACTTTGCAGGCGGCTGTTAACGGAGAAAAGTTTTGAATTTCGACGATAAATACAATTTATACGTAGAAGAATTTAATAGTGTGCTTGCCGATTTTTGTTCGTCGCTCGACTGCCGTCCGCAGATACTTTGCGATAGCTTGAAGTACAGTCTTAATTTGGGTGGAAAGCGTATACGCCCCGTTTTGATGTTCGCTGTTGGTGATTTGCTTGGCGTTGAGAAACGTAAGCTTATGAATTTTGCTCTTGCGCTTGAACTAATCCATACTTATTCGCTTATTCACGACGATTTACCGGAAATGGATAACGATGATTTCAGGCGAGGCAAGCCTTCTAACCACAAGGTTTTCGGGGTAGGGAATGCGGTTCTTGCAGGTGACGGATTGCTCAACACTGCATATTCAGTATTGTTAAAGGAATGTAAAAACGGCTCCGACTATATTTCAGCGGCGGAATTTTTATGCGATTGCGCGGGCATATACGGTATGATTGCCGGACAGTCGGCTGATTTGCTTCACGAAGGGGATACGGGCTACAACGAAACAACTCTCGATTTTATTTATGAAAACAAGACGTGTAAGCTTTTAATTTGTGCAGTAGTTGTCCCGAGTATTCTCAGCGGCGGCAGGTGCTATTCCGAGCTTAAAGCTTTCGGGCGGGATTTAGGGCTTTTGTTCCAGATAACCGACGATATATTAGACGTAGAAGGCAGCTTTGAAGAGCTTGGCAAAAGTACCGGCAAAGATAATGAAGAAAAAAAATATACTTCCGTGAACGTTTACGGACTTGACGGAGCAAAGCTCCGCGCCGACGTACTCGCTCAAAGGTGCCGCACACTTTTGGAAGGTATAGACGGCGACGGTGAGTTTTTAACCCAGCTCGTTGACTTCATTCGTTCGAGAAACAGGTAAATTATACCGGCTCAAAAGATATTGACAATATTTTGTGCATATGATATAATGTTAAAAACGAATATAGTGGTGCAGTATTCTAGTCAAGGCTTATTGAACCGAAGACGGGGGTAAAATACCGTTAAAGGGCATATCGATGAAGTTTCTGGTGTTTGCTTGCTTTGCCAAAAGTGGGTGGATGCTGGGAGTAAAGGATTATGGGAGCTAGGTAGTGGCATACCGCAGCCCAACCCATTTTCCGTGGAGGCCGCAGAGCTTTAAACGCTCTACGGTATAAACCTGCTATCAGGCGAAAGCTTGGTACAGAGTAGCCTGCCTTGAGTGAAGACAGCGGATAACAGACCCACGGCTTTAACCGTTCGGCCGGACGGAAAAAGCCTATTGCTGTTTGAAATTGTTCTTTGCAAAAGAGGATTAGCTCAGTAAGATTTGTCAATGAAAGATTCTAGACTGTCCTTATATTAGAGATTACAGTGTGGACTAAGTGGTAATTCGGTCATACGCAAGTATCCGTACTCTTAAAAGGAAACTGCTTCTACGGTGACGGGAAGTGAGAACGGGGGAAATCCTACCGAACCTAAGCCGCAAAGTTTATTTAATATAAACCACTATATTGTTTTATTTTTGATTTTACGCACTTTCGTGCGTATTATTTTTAGATTTTATGGAAGACGATAATATACAAACAGAACCTCAAGACGATTTAACTGCTTTACAAAAAGAAGGCGAGAATAAAGAAGACCCGCCAAGTAAAAAAAATCAGAAAAAGAAGAAAGCCAAAAAACGCAATAAATATTCTTGGCTTACCTGGGGTATATCAGTATTTTTCCTGTCTTTTGCACTTACGGTAATTTTTAGTTTTTTAACTGAAGTATCTGTTAAGGACAGCCCCGCATTCGTGTGCGTAATAGTTTTGCTCGTGCTTCTGGTCCTTAATATAGGCTGCGATGTACTTGCAAACGCAATTATTTCATGCAATCCGGAAGCTTATTATGCAATGGCATCTAGAAAAATAAAGGGAGCTAAGCGGGCAGTTACGTTTTGCCGTAATTCAAGCAAGCTTTCAAGTATATTTGCTGACGTTATAGGTGATATATGCGGTATCGTCAGCGGTGCGTCTGGTGCGGCGCTTGCCGTGCATATGGCCGTAAGCGGCACAACGCAAGGTCTTATTGCGTCTATCCTGGTAAGTGCAATAATAGGTGCGCTTACGGTAGGCGGTAAAGCTATATTTAAACACTTTGCAATAAAATTCAACAAGCAGATAGTATTCGGTTTTGCCAAATTTACTACCTTCTTTAAAAGGGAAAGGTAATGCTTGAAAATATTACGAGCGCGCAACTGAAAAGAATGACTTTAAAAGAGCTTTTAGCTCTTTGTGAGGAAGCAAGGGAAGTAATTACTTCTACCGTTTTAAAAAACGGCGGACATCTTTCCTCTAACCTCGGTACGGTCGAGCTTTCGGTTGCGCTTAACTATGTATTCGATTTTCCGAAAGATAAGTTAATATTTGACGTAGGGCATCAGTGCTACACTTATAAGCTTCTTACTGGTAGATATAAAGATTTTGATGCAATCCGTCAAAAGGGCGGGATATCCGGTTTCCCCAAGCGTGAAGAAAGCGAGTTTGATTTTTACAACGTGGGGCATGCAGGCACGTCTGTTTCAGCAGCGCTAGGTATTGCCAAAGCGCGCGATATTAAGGGCGAAAATTATAACGTGATTGCCTTGATAGGCGACGGCTCGTTTAATAACGGACTTATTTACGAGGCGTTTAACAGTTTAAGACTTTTGAATACCAACGTGTTACTCATTCTGAATGACAACGGTATGTCGATAGCTCCGACTGTGGGAAGTATGCATGAATACCTTGAATTGCTCAGCGAATCAGACGAGCGCAAGGAAAAGAACGAAAAACACGCAAAAATTTTTGAAAGATTTGGGTTTGCATATGACGGGGTATACGACGGAAACGACCTTGAAAAAATGATTGGCAAGCTTTCCGAAGTAAAGGAAAGACTCAAAAAGGAATCCGTAATTTTACACGTTGTTACTAAAAAGGGCAAAGGATATGCGTTTTGTGAAGAAAATCCGGAAGGAACTCACGGAATTTCATGCGGTGGCGTAGTTGAAACAGAATATTCTAACGTTTTAGGCGAAACGCTTACCGAAATAGCAGCGCACGATGAAAGAGTAGTTGCTGTGACTGCTGCGATGACTTCAAGTCTCGGGCTTGCCCATTTCTTTAAAAAGTATCCGTCACGCTCAATAGATGTAGGTATCTGTGAAGAACATGCAACAATTTTATGTGCATCTATGGCGGCGGCTGGATTAAAGCCATATTACGCCGTTTACTCAACGTTTTTACAGCGCTCGTTTGATGAGATTATAATTGATATTTGCAGTCAGAATTTGCCCGTAACTTTGTGTATTGACCGCGCGGGGATATCTGGTGCAGACGGAGAAACGCATCAGGGCGTGTTTGATTTATCATTCTTGAATATGATACCAAACCTTACCATTGCCGTGCCGAAAGACGTGGAAGAGTTTGCCGCAATGCTCAAATTCAGCGCCGAATTCGATAAACCGCTCGCAATACGGTATCCTCGTTCAGGTAATAGACTATTTGGAATAGCAAGTAAACTTGTTTACGGAACGTGGGAAAAGCTTATTTGCGGAGACGGCAAGTATGCGGTTATAGCTTGTGGTGAGAGAGCTTTAAATATTGCATATTCTGCGGCGGAAGAGTTGGAACAGATTGGTATTAAAGTTTCCGTAATTAACGCAAGATTTGTCAAACCACTTGATTATAAGATGCTTGACGGCTTAAATGAAAAATACATATTGACAATTGAAGATAATGTTTTAATAGGCGGTTTGGGAGCGCTAATTAACGGATATTATTCAGACAAAGATAAGTACATAAAAAACTTTGCATACGGCGACAAATTTATACCTCAGGGCGGAGTAGCCGAACTTATGGAAGATTGTGGGGTATCCGTCAGAGCAGTTACCGAATACGTTAAACAAAATGAGAATAGATAAATTTCTTGCAGAAAAATTCGGGTCCCGCACCAAGGCCGCCACCGCCGTAAATAAAGGTTTGATTTTTGTGAACGGAAAACCTGTTTCATCGGCTTATGAAGTAAAGGATACTGATGAAATAAATATAGTTCAGGCGGAGGAAAGCTTTGTTTCTGTAGGCGGTTATAAACTGTCAAAAGCTATAAAAGATTTCGGTTTTGTAGCAAGGGGAAAGGTGTTCGCCGATATCGGGGCAAGTACGGGAGGGTTTACAGATTGCTTGCTTCAGAACGGAGCTAAGAAAGTATATTGCATTGATGTTGGTGAAAGTCAACTTGACGCAAGTCTTAAAGATAAAAACGTCGTAATAATAGACGGGTTTAATGCGCGCAATCTTCATAGCGGGTTATTTAACGAACCGCTTGACGGAGTTGTTATAGACGTCAGCTTCATTTCATTGACTTATCTTCTGGGTGCGGTTGCGGATATTTTAAATGAAAGTGCAAGTGTTTTGGCATTAATCAAGCCGCAATTTGAATGTGAAAGCAGAGCAGTAGGAAAAAACGGAATTGTCCGAGAAGAAAAAACAAGAATTAAAATAATAGAGAAAATTTGCAAGTTTTCAGAAAGCGTTGGATTAGCGCCGCAGAAGTTGTCTCGGGCACCCGTAGTAAAAGGTAAAAATATAGAATACGTAATTTTACTTGAGAAAAATGCCATGCCGATAAATGTAGATAGTTTGATTAAATCCGTCATTAATTAGACGGATTTTTGTATATTAATAAAAAATATTCACAAAAATCCTTGCATTTTTGAATAAATGAGCGTATAATACCGTGTGTTATGAAGGTAGGAATATTTTATAATAAAAAATATTACTCCGAAGAAAAACCCTATATTGCAAGCATTAACAAGGCGTTTTCACCATATTGCAGAGAGGTTTCAAGTCATAATGATTTGGACGGTGTAGATGTGCTGTTTGTGCTTGGCGGCGACGGAACGATACTTAACATTGCTTCTGAATGTGCAAAGCGCGGCGTTAGAATTATCGGCATAAACTATGGACATATGGGCTTTTTGGCAGAGTTTGAGCAGGACAAGCTTGATGATGCGATAGAACTCATGAAATCCAATAATTACAGCGTTCAAAAAAGAAGTATGCTTGAAGTCATATCCGGCAGTGATAATTATTTTGCTTTAAATGACCTTGTTATTCAGCGCAGTACGGTAGGAGATAGATTTATTAATACAGTTAGCGTGCGTGCTGAAATAGACGGCGCTACAGTAGATAATTTTTCTTCCGACGGCATTATTGTTAGCACGCCGACGGGGTCCACGGCATATTCATTATCTGCGGGCGGTTCAGTGCTGACACCTGATATTAATGCTTTTATACTTACGCCTGTTTGTCCGCATTCGTTACATTCCCGACCTATAGTGTATTCGGATAAGTCGATTTTGAAGCTGTCAACGGATAATTCGTCAGACTTGGGCTTAATTATCGATGGAAAGGCGGTAGGTTGGGTAAAACGCGGTGAAGAAGTCACAGTTAAAAAAGCCACTTATACAGTTGATTTTATAACTAAAACTGATAAAAATTTTTTTGATAAGCTTTTAATCAAGCTCAACAAATGGAGTAAATAATGCAAAGATCTTTAAGACAACAGAAAATTCTTGAAATCATTGCCACTAAGGAGATTGATACTCAGGAAGAGTTGTGCGACGAACTCATTAAGGCAAACTTTAACGTAACGCAGGCAACCATTTCACGCGACGTAAAAGACTTAAAGCTTTACAAGGTTGCGGGAACGGTTAAAAAGTACAAATATGCAAGTTTTGACAGTTACGTAGACAGCGTAACCAACCGCATGACTAATTTGTTCAAGGGTTGCGTACTTGGAATTAAATCTGCAAATAACCTTATTATAGTAAAGACTATGCGCGGTAACGGCTCTACGGTAGGCGTTTTCGTTGACAGTCTTAATATTGACGCAATCGTAGGAAGCGTTGCCGGCGACGATACACTGTTAATTGTCGTAGACAGTAACGAGCATACTGTAGCGGTTGTGGACATTTTAAAACAATATTTGAGCTGATGTTACATAGGTTGTACGTTAAAAATATTGCGCTTGTATCAGAAGCGGATATTACGTTCGATGAAAAACTTAATATTTTATCCGGGGAAACCGGTTCGGGTAAATCGGTAATTTTAGATTCGATTAACTTCGTACTCGGGTCAAAAGCGGATAAGTCTATGATTAGATACGGCGAGCAGGAACTTTCGGTGCACGCCGAATTTTTAGTTGACGAGAGTAGCGAAGCGGTAAAAATATTGAATGAATACGATATCGAAACCGAAGGAAGTATTATTATAACCCGCAAATTCAATCTGGAAGGAAAGGGCGGGATAAAGATTAACGGCAATGCCGTTACGGCTTCTATGCTGAAAGCGGTAACGCAGCATTTGGTTGACGTGCACGGGCAAAGCGAACACTTCTTTTTACTTAGCGAGGACAACCAACTTCAGGTTATAGACGGTTTACTCGGCGAAAGCGGTAATGAAATAAAGAGCGAGTTGGCTCGGCTAATTGGGTTAAAACGCAGTTTAAAAAGTAAAATTTCAGCTTTGGGCGGTAGTGCGGAAGAGAGGGAACGGCAACTTGATATTCTCAATTATCAAATTCGCGAAATTGAAAGCGCACGGCTAATTGAAGGTGAATTTGATGAGTTAAAAGCTAAACAAAACATAATTGCCAATTCTGAAAAGATTTTAACTTCGCTAAGTGCGGTTCGCTCAGCTTTAAGTGACGAGCAGGGGTGTCTTGACGGCGTAACG
>JAIDRY010000098.1 GCA_029061465.1 Clostridia bacterium | reverse complement strand
GAATGGGAGTATCGCCGAAACGGAGGTGTGAAACGGTGATACCGCCCGACTTTTTCGAATCGTAGAAGAAGTACGCCTGAGCGTGCTTTTCGGTGTGGTCGCCGATAATTTTAATTGAGTTTTTGTTTGCGCCAACCGTACCGTCGGAGCCGAGACCGTAGAACTTACAGCTCGTCGAGCCAGCGGGAGCGGCGTCAAATTTTTCGGAGAAGTCAAGCGACGAATTGGTAACGTCCTCGTAAATACCGATAGTGAAGTGGTTTTTAGGCGCTTTCGCTTCGAGGTTTTTGTAAACTGCAAGCACCATCGAAGGCGTAAATTCTTTCGAACCTAAACCGTATCTGCCGCCGATAACCTTTACGTTCGTTACGCCCTTTTCCATAAGTGCGGAGCAAACGTCAAGGTACAAAGGCTCGCCCAATGAGCCGGGCTCTTTAGTTCTGTCGAGAACCGCGATTTTCTTAACCTTCTTGGGAAGCGCCGCAACGAAAGCGTCTGCAACGAAGGGGCGGTACAGACGTACCTTTACAAGACCGTATTTCTTGCCCTGTGCGTTAAGCTTGTTGATAGACTCTTCAATGGTTTCACAGCCTGAACCCATGCAGACTATAACTTCTTCCGCGTCCTTGTGTCCTACGTAGTCGAAAAGATGATAGTTTCTACCGCATTTAGCCGAAACCAAATCCATCATTTTCTGGACGATAGCGGGGGTAGCCGCATAGTAGCTGTTCGCCGTTTCTCTGTTCTGGAAATAAGTATCGCCGTTTTGGGCGGTACCCTTCTGAATGGGGTGCTCGGGGTTGAGCGCACGCGACTTGAAGTCGGCAACGTCAGCCGCAATACCTGCTTCGTCGCAGATAGCGCGGATTTCCGCATAGTCGTCCGCTTCGTCCCAAACGTCTATTTTAGCAACTTCGTGGCTCGTTCTGAAGCCGTCAAAGAAATTGATGAAAGGAACTCTCGAACGCAGCGTTGAAAGGTGTGCAACGAGCGCAAGGTCCATAACTTCCTGAACGGAACCGTCGCAAAGCATTGCAAAGCCCGTCTGACGGCAAGCCATTACGTCCGCATGGTCGCCGAATATGTTGAGCGAATGGGCTGCAAGCGCACGCGCCGAAACGTGCATTACCATGGGCATAAGCTCGCCCGAAATCTTGTACATGTTGGGAATCATCAAAAGTAATCCCTGTGAAGCGGTGTAGGTGCTCGTAAGCGCGCCCGCGCAAAGCGAACCGTGAACGGCGCCCGCAGCTCCGCCTTCAGACTGCATCTCGGCAATCTTTACTTTCTGTCCCCACATATTCGTTCTGCCGGCAGTAGCCCATTCGTCCGCAACTTCCGCCATGGGGGAAGAGGGGGTGATGGGATAAATAGCCGCTACTTCCGAGAACGCGTAAGCGACGTGACTCGCGGCGGTGTTTCCGTCGATTGTCAATTTTTTCATCAAAATACCTCCGATATAAAATATAATTTCTAAGCATTGTATGTGCGCGTGGCACACCTTAAACATTATAATATAAAGATATAAGAATGTCAATATTCACCGACGACTTTAACAAAAAAATCACCTGAAAAAGCCGTTAATTTGTTGTAAAACGGCACGTTGTTTGGTATAATCTAAAATGAATAAATATCTGATTGTGGAAAAGAATGTCCGAAGAATACGTTATCGAATGTGAAAATATAAAATTTTATTATCCGGGGAGTGATACGCCCGCGCTCAATAACGTAAGTTTTAACGTTAAAAAGGGTGAATTTGTGTCCGTAATCGGGCACAACGGCAGCGGAAAATCCACGCTTGCGCGCCTTTTAAACGGCCTTTTAGAAGCGGATGAAGGCAAAATTACCGTCCTTGGAATGGACGTTTCGGAAGGAAAAAACGCGCTTGAAATAAGAAAGCACGTAGGCATAGTTTTTCAAAATCCCGACAACCAGATGGTTGCTTCAATAGTCGAGGACGATATTGCGTTCGGTCCCGAAAATATCGGCGTCGAGCGCGAGGAAATAGGTCGGCGCATAGAATGGGCATTGAATGCGGTGGGTATGGAAAAATACCGCAATGCTACGCCCACACGGCTTTCCGGCGGACAGAAACAGCGCATCGCGGTTGCAGGCGTTCTTGCAATCCGTCCCGACGTTTTAATACTGGACGAATCCACGGCAATGCTCGACCCCAAAGGTCGGCGCGAAGTCGTTGACGTGGTAACGCGGCTCAATAAAGAAGAGGGAATGACGGTTATTCTGATTACCCACTTTATGGAAGAAGCCCTGCTTGCCGACCGCACTATCGTAATGAACAAGGGCGAAATTGCTCTTACAGGCACACCCGAAGAGATTTTCGCAAACGGCGAAACGCTTGAAACCTTCAACCTCTCTTTGCCGAGAGTAACTTTAATTTCTAATAATCTCCGCGCCGCGGGTATGGATATAAAAAACGAACTGCACCCCGACGGGCTTGCGCTTGAAATCCTAAAAAATTTCAAAAATAAAGGATTAACGCATGCGCACTCGTCAAAGCGTGAAGTAGGCGAAGTATCTTCCGAACACGGCTGGGATATCGATATAACCGACCTAACTTATACCTATTCCAAAAAATCTCCGTTTGCCGCAAAGGCGTTAAACGGAATAGATTTGCATATTGACGACGGTGAATTTTTCGGAATTATAGGTCATACGGGAAGCGGTAAATCAACGCTTATACAGCACCTTAACGCGCTTATCAAGCTTCCTACCGCGGAAAAGAAGTACCGTAAAAAAAGAGTAAAAAAAGGTCAGCCCGCTCCCGTACTTCCCAAAATCACGGTGGGAAGCTTTGACTTGTCGGATAAAAAATGCGACTTCGAGTCCCTGCGCGCAAACGTTGGAATGGTGTTCCAATACCCCGAATATCAGCTGTTTGCGGAAAGCGTTTTTGCGGACGTAGCTTTCGGTCTTAAAAATTTCAACAAAAAATTGTCCGATACGGAAATAGAAAACGCAGTTAAGGAAAGCCTTGAAATAGTAGGGCTTAATTACGAAGAGGTAAAGGATAAATCCCCTTTCGATTTATCGGGCGGACAAAAGCGCAGAGTAGCCATAGCAGGCGTTATAGTAACAAAACCGCATATTCTCATTCTGGACGAGCCCGCCGCAGGGCTTGACCCCAAGGGCAAAAACGAGATAATGCAGCTTTTGCACAAGCTCCACCGCGAATGGTGCAAGACGGTTATTATCGTTTCCCACGATATGGACGAGGTTGCGGATAACTGCACCAAGGCGTGCGTTATTGCCGACGGCAAGGTATTTGCCTGCGGTGAACCGTCCCGCATATTCAGCCGTGCGGACGAGCTGGAAGCGCTCGGGCTTGATATTCCGCTCACGGCAAAAATTGCAAAAAAACTTGCGGAAAGCGGAATAATAATAGACAGCGACTGTACGGTTGAGGACTTTTCGCGTAAACTTATCGAAGCTTACGAAGGGGGCGCAAATGCTTAACGACGTAACCTTCGGGCAGTACTATCCCGCGCAGTCCTTCGTGCACAGGCTTGACCCCAGAATAAAAATACTGACGTTAATCGCGTTTATCGTCCTTTTATTCGTGGCTGATAATTTCTATTCGCTTTTAGCAGTAGCCCTGCTTATCATTTTATCGATAGCAATGTCGCGCGTGCCATTAAAAAGCGTACTGCGTTCAGTCAAGGGAATAATTTTTATATTGATTTTTACAGCCGTACTAAACTTATTTTTTCACAGAGGCGAGAAGCTTCTCGTTGAATGGTGGGTTATCCGTATCTATCTTGAAGGCGTAATTTTTACGGTATTTTTGGTTTTAAGGCTGTTTCTTTTGGTAATGGTTTCAAGCGTTTTAACGCTTACGACTACGCCCGTGTCGCTTACTGACGGCATTGAAAGTTTGTTAAAGCCGTTATCCTATATCAAATTCCCCGTGCACGAGCTTGCGCTCATAATGTCTATTGCGCTCAGGTTTATTCCCACGCTGATTGACGAAACTAACCGCATTATTTCCGCGCAGAAAGCAAGGGGGGCGGACTTTGAAAGCGGAAACGTTTTTAAAAGAATTAAGGCTATCGTTCCCATTTTAATTCCGCTTTTAATAAGCGCATTCCGCCGTGCGGACGAGCTTGGCGATGCAATGGACGCAAGGTGTTATTCAAGCTCGAAGACGAGGACTAAATACAAAAAACTTAAATTCGGTTGGCGCGACGCGGTTGCGTTCATAGCCGTGTTGGCGTTAATTGCGGGCGTAGTGTTATTAAATATCTATTGCGACCAGATTTTGCCCGTTATAACAGAATATATAAAAATAAGATGAGATACGCTTTGCTTTTGTCGTACGATGGAACCGATTACGGCGGTTGGCAGATACAGAAAAACTCAATAACCGTTCAGCAGAAATTAGAGGAAGCGTGCGCGGAAATCTTCGGCAGCAGAGTTTGCGTTACGGCAAGCGGCAGGACGGACAGCGGAGTGCACGCGGCGGGGCAGGTATGCCATTTCGACGCGGATACTACTATCCCGCCGGAAAAGCTTGCCGACGTCTTAAATATGCACCTTCCCGAAGATATTGCCGTTTTGAAATCATCTCTTGCGCCCAACGGTTTCGACAGTAACAGAAGCGCAAAACGCAAAACTTACCGCTATTCGTTTTATCTTTCGCCGCGCAGAAACCCGCTCAAAGACAGGTACGCGGTATGGGTAAAAAATAAGACGGATTTAAATAAACTTGAATACGCCGCAAGCCTTTTCGAGGGCGAGCACGATTTTAAAGCTTACTGCAAAAGCGGCTCGCAGGTAA
>JAIDRY010000097.1 GCA_029061465.1 Clostridia bacterium | reverse complement strand
GTTTTGCCCTGTGCGTTTTTTCCGAAAAGCACGTTTAAGCCGTCTGAAAATTCAACGGCTTCCTCGCTATAATTTCTGTAATTTTTTAAGTTCAAATTTTTTATGCGCATTTTCGGTCAAAACACTTTATTTTAAGTTAAAATTGTTGTATACTCTTATTATACCAAATGCAAACGGAAAACTCAAAGGATTAAAAGCTGAAAATGGCAGAAAAAGGAAACTTTGATTTTATTTATAACCCCATTAAGGAAAAGATGCGCGAAACTATATCGCACATCGTTTTTTCCACGTATATCGAAAATCTGAAACCCGTCGATATTGACGGAAGATTTATCGTGCTTGAAACGCCTACGGAAACGTTTGCAAAGTATATAACGGGCACCCTTGCCGACAAAATGCACGAGGCTATTATCAAAGCCGACGTTGGTATGTCCGACTTCCGTTTAAAGGTTGCGGGCAGCGAAGGGTTTGCGTACAACGCGCCAGAGGACGAATATTATTCCGTGCAGTCAAGCGTTATGCCGTCAAACCTCGATAAGAGATATACCTTTGAAAACTTTGTCGTGGGAAAAAATAACGAGTTTGTTTACGCGGCGGCGCTGTCCGTTGCGGACGACCCCGCCGGCACGTACAACCCCCTTTTTATTTACGGCGGAACGGGCCTTGGCAAACCCCACCTTATGCAGGCTATTGCAAATAAAATTGTTAAGGACAAGCCCGATAAAAGAGTTATTTACGTTACCAGTGAACAGTTCACAAACGACATAATAGACAATATGTTCACGAGCCGCGGCCCCGACGCACGCGACAAGGGCAACAAATTGAGACAGTACTACCGCAGTGCAGATGTACTTATTATTGACGATATTCAGTTTATCGAAAAGAAAAAGGCGGTTCAGGAAGAATTTTTCCACACGTTTAACGAGCTTGTCGCAAAGGGCAAGCAGATTGTAATTTCTTCCGACCACCACCCCAAAGAGCTTACGCTTTTGGAAGAAAGGCTGAGAACGCGCTTTTCGGGCGGACTCTTATTCGATATACTCCCCCCTAACTTCGAAACGAAGATTGCAATTTTAAAGAGAAAGGCGCTTGACAAAAGGTGCATTGTGCCCGAGGACGTGCTCAACTTCCTTGCGCAGGATTCGGGCGACGACGTGAGAACGCTCGAAGGCAGGCTTACCAAAGTTATATTCGCTTCCAAACTGCGCGAAGAACCCATATCCATTGCGCTTGCAAGAAGTGCACTGTCCGAAGCCGTTTCGGAAACGGGCAAGGAAGAAGTTACGCCGCAGTCGATTATAAACGCCGTAACGGGATATTACCACATTGCGCGCGAGGATTTGATAGGAAAGAGCAAGAAAAAGGAAATAGTTATCCCCAGACAGATTTGCTGCTATCTTATGAACGAGCTTTTATCCCTCCCCCTCGTCTCTATCGGTCAGGAGCTTGGCGGGCGCGACCACACAACCATTATACATTCGCGCGACAAGGTAAACGATTTGTGCCGCGTCAACGACAAGATTGCAAAGGAAGTTGACGACATTAAAAATATTATTTTGAAAAAATAATGACGAAATTCGTTGAAGGACAATTTGATATAGTCGTCGTAGGTGCGGGACACGCGGGCTGTGAAGCCGCCCTCGCCTGTGCGCGGCTGGGTTTAAAAACGGCTATGCTTACGCTCAATCTTGACAGCATAGCCTTTTTGGCGTGTAACCCCTCTATCGGAGGCACGGCGAAAGGACACCTTGTAAGAGAGATTGACGCTTTGGGCGGACAGATGGCAGTAAACGCCGACAAGACCGCAATTCAGATGCGTATGCTCAACGAGGGCAAGGGCGAGGCAGTTCAGTCGTTAAGGTGTCAGTGCGATAAAAATGCGTACCACCGCGAAATGAAGCGCACGCTTGAAAACACTGAAAATTTGCGCATTTTGCAGGGTGAATGTGCGAAGATACTTGTAAAGGATAAAAAGGCTTGCGGAGTTGAAACAGCTTACGGCGGTATACTCGAGGCAAAAGCCGTAATACTTGCCACGGGCGTTTACCTCAATGCAGAAACGGTTACGGGCGATTACAGACAAAAGAGCGGGCCGAGCGGCTTTGCTCCAGCAAATTTATTAACCGAAAATTTAATGGAGCTGGGCTTTACGGTTAGAAGATTTAAGACGGGTACTCCCGCAAGGCTTGACGGGCGCACGGTTGACTTTGACAGATGTACGGCGCAGAGCGGCGGCGAAGTTCCCCCCTTCTCGTTTCTTACCGAAAACTGTATACAGAACACCAAGGAGTGTTTTATAACTTATACCAACAAGACAACCCACTCGGTTATACTCGATAATCTTGACCGTTCACCGCTATACAACGGAAATATAAAGTCGGCGGGACCGAGATACTGCCCCTCGATAGAAACCAAAGTCGTGCGCTTTGCCGACAAGGAAAGGCACCAGATTTTCCTCGAACCAGAGGGCGCTGACACCGACGAAATTTACGTGCAGGGAATGTCCTCGTCAATGCCGCACGATATTCAAAGAGAAATGTACCGCTCGGTTGAAGGGCTTGAAAACTGCGAAATAATGCGCTATGCCTACGCGATTGAATACGACTGCATAGACACGCTTGATATACTTCCCACACTCGAATTTAAAAAGATTGAGGGAATTTACACGGCGGGGCAAATTAACGGAACTTCCGGCTATGAAGAAGCCGCGGCGCAGGGACTTATTGCAGGTATAAACGCGGCGTTCAAAATTATGAACCGCCCACCTCTTATCCTCGGCAGGGACGAAGCGTATACGGGAGTGCTAATCGACGACATAGTAACCAAGGGCACGGAAGAGCCTTACCGCATGATGACCTCACGCGCGGAATACGCACTCAATTTAAGACAGGACACCGCCGATTTCAGACTAACACCCAAAATCTGGAACACCCCTCTTCTGTCGGACGAAAGGCGCGAAAAGTTTGAAAAGAGAAAGAAAAGCTACGAAGAAGTTTTGTCCGTTCTGAATACCCGCGCGGAATACGCAAAGTCTGTTGACTTCGGTGAAAAGTACGGCATATCGGGAAATATGCACGGGACGACCTACGCCGATTTGATAAGGCGCGGAGCAAAGATTGAAGATATTTGCACGTACTTTGAAATTTTGCAGGATAGCAAAAAAGATATAGTAAAATCCGCGGAAACGACCGTGAGATACGAGGGATATTTATCCAAGAGCCGCGCGCAGATTGAGCGGGCGAAAAAGCTTGAAGAAAAGCTTTTGCCGAAGGATATTGATTATAACAAAATAGAAGGTTTAAGACTTGAAGCGAGAGAAAAGCTTGAACGCGTGCGCCCCGTAACCTTGGGGCAGGCTGGCAGAATTTCGGGAGTGAACCCCGCGGATATTACGGTATTAATGGTTTATATGGCTTTGAATAAATAAAGGCAGTCGGCGCAGAATATGCGCCGACTTTTTTCAAAATGCGATATTTAAAGACAAATTTATTATATCATACAATAATATAATGGCGGTATGCCTTTAAAAATCAACTTAAAAGCCGTTTTAATATACGCGGTTTTCGGGGCGGCGATGGTCTTTGCAAACGGCGCCGTAAATGGCGTGCCGCTTGCCCTTGGAATTATGTCCGCAATGCTGCTTTGCGGAATGAATCCGATTGCCTCGCCCCTATTATACGCGCTTGCTTCGATAGTAAATCTAAACTTATTAACGAGCCTTATCAGCATCTTTCAGGCGGTGTTTTGCGGTCTCGTGGTTTTTTTATACAGGCGGGCAAGAAAAAAGATACGCTTCGAGGCGATAGTATACGTACTTATTCTGCTTGCCCCCTACGTGGCTTTTGCCCCGCCCATTAACGGCGACTTTATTATAGAAAACCAGTATATACTGCGCACGGTAGCCGCCGTAATTACGGTAGCTTTCGCCGTTTTTTGCTTTAAAAGCGTTTATGCGGTTTTGTTCCGTTTAGAAAGGTGCAGGCTTAAAGAGGACGAGCTTGTTTGCCTTGCCGTTACGTTTGCCGTATGCGGCGCGGGAGTTATCGCGATTGTAGGCAATACGGTTTACACGTGTATTTTTGCGGGAATTACCGTATTTGCAATAAGGCTTACCCGCTCCCCCGCCGCCATTATCACGGCGCTGATTGCCGCTATCCCCTGCGCGTGCATTAGCCTCGACTTAACCCCCGTTACCGCTTACGTAATTATCTGTGTTGCCGCTCTCATCTTTGCGGGCGCTGGACGGTTTGCAAGCGGAACGGTCGCCGCCGCGTGCACGGCACTGTATTTATATCTGACTAACGCGTTTGACTGCCCTGCACCGCTTATCGTAACCTATGCGCTGATACTCTTTTTCGCGTGCCTTTTACCCTCTCTGCCCAGAGACAGAGCAATGTATAATTTGAAACAGCGGCTTACCGTTACAAAGGATTTGACGGAAACGGCGGTAACGCGTTCAAGGCGGCGCACGAGCGAAAGGCTTTACAGAATATCGGAGGTGTTCCGCGAGATAGAGTGCGCGTTTTTAAAGCTTGACGAAAACATAAACGACGACGGCGCGCGCGACAAAATGCTTGAACAGCTTAAAGAAAAATGTTGCAAAAACTGTGAAAGGGTTAAGCGGTGCGAACGCACGAGTGTTTACAACGGCTTTAAAAGGTTAATTGACGCGGGCAGTATGAAAGGCAAGGTAAACCTGATTGATTTGCCGAGCGAGATGACTACCAACTGCTCCCGCCCTTCGGAAGTTCTCACCAAGCTCAACGGACTGCTTGCCGAATACAGACGGTATATGACCGAGAGCGAAAACGCGCGGTCGGGCAGAATTATGCTTGCACGGCAGGCGCGCGGAATTGCAGAGGTTATGAAGGGCTGTGCGGTGGATTTAAACAAGGTTTACAACTACGGAGGCGCGGCGAACGAGGTTAAAAAGGCGCTGTCGGCGCACGGCATTTGCTGCCCAGAGGTTTACATAGACGGCGAGAACGGCGGCGAGCTTTGCGCAACCGTAATAGGCAAAATAAATTTGGACGCCTTTGAAAAAATACTTTCAAAGACGCTTAACCGCACATATCTATTGAAGGACAAAATAGTATACGACGACAAAAAGAGCTGCCTTATATTTTCCGCTCCTCCCCGCCTTGACGCGGCGTTCGGTGTGGCATACGCAATTAAAAGCGGGGAAAAGGTTTCGGGGGACACCCACTCCGTCATACGCATTAACGAGCACTCTTTTTTAATGGTATTATCCGACGGAATGGGTAGCGGCGAGTTTGCACGCAAGGTGTCCGAGGCGGCTATATCGCTGATTGAAGCCTTTTACCGTGCGGAAATGCCCGAGGACAATATTTTAGATACCATAACTAAGTTGCTGTCGTTCAACCGCGACGAAAGGTTTACATGCATAGACATTGCTGAAATAAACCTTGATACGGGGCGCGCGGACTTTATAAAAATAGGCTCGCCCGCGGGGATAATTTTGCGCGAGGGCGAAATTAAAATTCTGGAGAGCAACTCCCTCCCCCTCGGTATTCTTGAAAACCTGCACCCCACCGTGCGCACGGACAGACTGCAAGACGGCGATATGGTTGTGTTTATGAGCGACGGCATAACTTCCGCTTTCCCTTCCGCAACCGACCTTTACGAATTTTTAAACGAGTTCAAGCCGTTAAATCCCCAGAACTTAGCCGACTGTATTCTTGCGGGTGCGCTGGATAAGACGGGACACAAAGTAACCGACGATATGACGGTGCTTTGCACGAGGATTTTTGCGAATTGAGTTCACAAAAATTGTCGTCTATTCTGCGACGGCAATTTTTCGTGATTTTGGGAAACTAAGTTTCCATTGGCGTGACGATTAAGGGCACACAATAATATAGTCGCGCCAATTCCCTTCCAGTGAGCCGCAAGTATGCGCAAATTGAGTGCAGCCCCCAAAAGCGTGGTTTTGGGGGCTGCCGTTAATTATTTATAAAATTCACAAAAACTAATTTTTTAATAATATTTATATCCTCTTCTGCTTCGACGAACCTTGCGGCAGAAAGGTCGACTGCTTGCTTTTCCTTTTGCCGCCATTTATAGCACACGTTTTCAGCTTCCGTCATTTCATCATTTTCCGTACAGTAATAATCGTAACTTTTAGAAAAACTGTACCAAAATAATCTGTACGCAAGCTTACATAAATTACAGTTTTTACAACTCTTCTTCTCCACCCTCTTCCACCTCCAAAACTTTACGGATAGTTGATAACTCCGTAAGTAAATCGTTGAGCGTGCGCTCAACAAACGCGTTGCACCTTTCCTGTCTTTTTTTAAGTTTAAATTTGTCGCAACTTTCGGTTGAACGTATATTGAACATATTATAACAACACCATCCCCAATTTGTCCTGTTAAACGTTGTTACCCCTTTTGTATAATATCTGTAAAAATGTTTACAGCCGTAACACTTTCCGCTTCCGTTTACCATATTTACCCCTTTATTATAAGTATTGCCTATAATTAGAATATCATAGGCGTTTCCTATAAGTCAAGTATTTTATAGGCAAATCCTATAAGATAAATTAGGAATTAAACGATAAAGGATTTTAAAAATGATTACTCTTGAACAAATACAATTAAGATTAGCAGAAGCAATTAAACAAAGCGGTATGACACAAACCGCTTTGGCGAAAGCGTTAAATATAAAACAACCCACAGTCGGACAATATCTTTCGGGACGTGCATTACCCGCGCTCGATACTCTTGCAAACCTTTGCAAATTATTGGATTTAGACGCAAACTATATTCTCTGTCAAGAATAAAATAAAATACAATATTAAAAAATCGCGGAGTGCAAATGCTGTATCTTATACAAATCTGACGCTGCCGACGAATAGCCTTGTG
>JAIDRY010000096.1 GCA_029061465.1 Clostridia bacterium | reverse complement strand
GTTGTAGCCATTTCAATACTTACAGGGTCCGATTTTGAAATACTACCCTGAAATACCGGTTCGTTATTGGCGTAATTATCAATTGTTGGATTTTCATGCGTAATAGTTCTGTTTGGTTGAATAGAGGTAATCAACATAGCTAACATATCCCTGTCTATAAGTTTAATATCATTTGCTTTAGCTAAGTTTATTGCAGGTTGAGTAAAATAATTATTTGTAATGACCCAAGCATCATTTGTATGATAGTAGTCGCGCGCTGCGGAAATTTGTTGAACGGCACTAATCGGAACTTTTTTTGAATATCTTTTTGCTTGGATAATAATCTTTTCAGTTAGTTCGTTATCTTTTGATGACAATATTAAGTCTACGCCATAATCGCCTGTAGTTTTTGTAAGAGTTACATTATAACCCTTTTGCTTAAAAACCATTGCTAAATAGTTTTCAAAAGTAACACCGTCCATGTTGTCTATTTGCTTTATATTAGACTTAAGGAGTATTTCTTCACGCTTGTGTTTTTCTGCTTTTTCGTTGTTGTCTATAACTGTGTATACAATGCCATAAATAAGAAAACCTACTGAACAAATAATTGTTATTATTCCTAAGGCGCTAAGTGTTGGGAATATACAAAAATATCCAATGCTGACAGCTAAGAATAAAGCTGACATAATAAATCCATACCATTTCTTTTTTCTAGCAGGAAGTTTGGATATTGCTTCGGCTTCTTTTTTTGTAATCCATTTTCTTCTACCCATTACCTTATCCTTCGTGTCAAATTTCCTTTTATAAATCTCTTATAAGTTTAAATACCCTATCTAGCACACTACATTGCCACAAATCAGCGCACTCAATTCGTTTTATTTGATATTAGGAATTATTAGGAGCAAACTCCAGCCCGTCGTGCTGTGAGTACTTTTTTTCATAAAGCGCCCTTTCTTCGATAATACTGCAGCGCTTCATTTAAAGTAGTAATATCTATATCTAAGCGTTCGGCAATTTCATAATCGTCTGTACAACTCTTAATTGCCGATTGTAATTCGTTTAGCGGTATCTGCAATTTAAGCGAGTAATCAAGTGCCTTTCGTTCTTGCCGTTTGATATTGTTTTGAAATAAAGTATTACCGCAAGAGTAGAGAGGGTATAGCGCTCCGCAAATAACGTGTCCAAGCTCTTCGGAAAGTAGTTGCTTACATTCTCGGTCCGTGTCTATCCGTGCAAAATCAATAGCAATGGCATCTTGAACACAAAACGCTTTCTTGTTCTTCGTAGAGAAATTATATACTGGTATATTAAGTTTATCAGATAGTTTTAAAAGCCCCAAGCTGTCCATGTATAAATCATACAATAATTAATATGACAGATATAGTCATATATATAAAATTATTTTTTATTTTTATTTGCAGTAAATTCTATAAAACGTACGATATCGTCTATATCGTCTTGTGTAAGGTTTTTATCGCCTTCATTTAAAGCAACTCGTATATCGCTATATTTTTCAGGAATATTTAAAGCACTTGCAGCCTCACCATTATTGATGGGGCTTTTTTCATTTATGCCCAAAGCACGTTCTATCGCTTCGACGGTGTCTACACGAGGATTTGGAACATAGCCAGCAAATATATTTTGAACGCTGCCTTTAGGCAGATTTGCTTTTTTTGCTATTTCTTCTATTGTCATTTTCTTTTGCCGTTTAACGGTCTTCCAAAGTTCTAAGTCCATAAAACTCACTCCTTTATGATTTAATTATAAAAAAAACTCACGAAAATGCAATAATTTTTGCAAAAAAGGCTTGACAACTCATTAATTCAGTAGTATTATAAATTTACAAAACACATTAATTAATGAGTTTTTAAAAACAAAACCCCTCCTGCGGGAGGGTGCGGAGGACAATATGGCGAATCAATACGTGCCAATGCTGAAACTAAGGCTCAAAAGGATAGAAAAAGGCTTAACGCAGGGAGAACTTGCAAGAAGAGTAGGCGTTTCGCAGAACGCGCTCTCTATGTGTGAGTTGGGAGTCCACTTCCCCAGGAAGAAAACACTTGATAAGCTTGCCGAAGTTTTAGATTGCAAAATAGCAGACTTAATTTAGTTAGGTGGAGGTGTTTGTATGTTATCGAATGACGAAATATTTGCAGTTTTGGAAAGCAAGGGAAAGGAGTTAAGCGATTGGCTTAAAAAAAATTTTAACCCCCATACGGAAATTGTTATTACCGGTACGGAGGTTAAAATCGTTGAAACTTTATCATCTGTTCCTACTCCAAAGAATTAGTTTACGCGACTGTATCTGTGGTTCTTATCAAGAATTGATAAAGCGTGCCCAAGCGAAGGCGAACCCATAAATGAAATGTATTCACTGTTGGTGACGTTGTAATATTGATAAATTGCGCCATCATTGAATTCAACTTCCATTATGTTATTTGCCCAGCCAACGCTTACCATTCTGCTTGAAGCTACTGGTCTTCTAAACATATTAATACCTCCATTAATTATTTCAATTATTTCTAATTGATAGTGGTATTATAAAACACTTGTTTGTAAAAGTCAAGCAATTACACAATATATAGTGCAATATATTGTGTAAAAACACAATATATTGTAAAAAATATGGATTAATTAAATAAACCCACCATATGGAGGATTGGAGGAAGTTATGACGTTTGAAGAATTAATAATCTCGCGCGGGTTCGAGCCCAAGAAATTCGCGAGGGTTGCAGGGCTTGAGCGCGAGTCAATTAGACAATATAGGCGCGGCAAGGGTTCGCCTAATCTTACGACGGCTATTGCTATTGCAAAAGCACTTGGCGTTACTGTTGACGAAGTTGCCGCGTGTTTTAAAGACAAGGAGGAATAAGAAATGGGAGATAAACTTTATACGCCGCAAGACGTGGCGGACATGTTCGGGGTAAAGCGTATTACCGTTTGGGATTGGATACGCAAAGGCAAGTTGCGCGCACATTGCATTGGCGGCAGGCTCTACCGCATAAGCGAAAAGCAAATCGACAAGTTTAAGGAGAGCGGCAATGTACGGTAAATGCAAGAACTGCGCAAAGCAGTTAAATTGCCACAAGCCTACAGGCTATAAATTTGGCTTTTGCGAAACGGACTTCGAACCGAAAGAAAAACCGTCGGAGCCCGCCGACAGCGGTATGGAGTGGAAGCAACTCTCGTCGACCGTTTGGGAAGCGGAAGGCAAGTACGGCAAGTTCAGAATAGAGCGAAGCGGTAAGAAATTTTGGCCGCATTACGCTTCAAACGATACGGCGTTTAAATTGCCGCCTAAGTCCAAGTTGACTGATGCAAAGCAAATGTGCGAGGACAACGAGTATTGGGAGGTGGCTGCGTGAAAGCGAAAAGCGTTATATGTGCCGTCAGTTTAGCAGAAGGACTTTCAATAGACGATATGCCTTTTGAAAACCGTTCGGACGAATGGTGGGACGAGTTTTGGCGGGTGATGGGCTTGCGTGAGGCGCAGCGGATAAGGGAGGCATTATGCGAATGAAGATAAAGCGATTATTCTGTCGGCACGATTACTCACTCTGGACTTCTTATACGGACTTTAAAGGTATTGACAATTACGTCTACGTGTGCAGTAAGTGTCGCAAGCATAAACGCATGACAAAGCCGCTTCGCCGGCGCTAACGGAGCTTAGCTCCGTATATGCGGAAGAATAGGAGTTGCATATCCGTTGACAACGGCGGACGTGCAAGCGAGTTCAAATCTCGGCTTCCGCGCCAAATAATTAAATAAGGAGTAATTAAATGGATTACAGCAAACTGGCCGAGATTACGGTTAAAACGCAGGAAGAGCTGGACGCTATTCCCAACGACTTTAAGGGGAGAATTTGCATAGAAGGCGGAACACCGTTCGCAAGGATTTATGTAAATAAAAAATATTATTGGCGCGTCGAGGCGAGGGGTAACAGCTCCGTCGTGGCGTGGGAGAAGAAGCACGTCGACTCGAGGACGCACACGAGAAACCTCGACATGGCAAACTCAGGCATAGA
>JAIDRY010000095.1 GCA_029061465.1 Clostridia bacterium | reverse complement strand
TGTATGTTATATCCGAAGCAATTGCCGTGTCAGTCGTAAGCTTTGTGCTTCCGTTGAACCAACCGTCGAAAGTATAACCGTCTTTCGTAGGCGCGGGAATTTGAGCCGCTGTGAGCTTTTTACCCTTTTCTACCTTTACGGTTGAAGTGCTGTCGCCGTCTTTAAGCGTTACCGTCCACGTTTCGACCGTAGGCGTTACCATAACGTATTCGCATACGTCGCACTTTCCGTCGTTACCTTCTTCATCAATATGGTTAGCTATATCGTACTTTTCACCGGGGTGGTCAGAACAAGTAGCTTCGTGCCAATGTTGATTTTTGTCGTTTTTCCACTTGCCGTCGCTTGTATGCTCATGAGTACACGCAGCAATAGCCGCAACGGACGTTGCGGTCGCAATACTCATGCCAAGCGTCAGCAACGCTTTCATGACTTTTGATTTTCTCATCTCTTCCTCCTAAAAATCAAAACAAAATATTAAATTCGACAAATTGATGCCAATATCATTATATTATATATAATTTAAAAATTCAAGGCATTTTGAAAAAAATTTTCGTTTCTTTTGAATTTCTTACACTTCAATGTTAAAAAATAAAAAACACCCCGCGGAGATACCGCGGAGAGTTTTTTATTGTGCTATAAAATATTTAAAGAAACAAGGATTAATTTATAAACTTTCTAAAATAAGCTTGTCCGCAACAAGAGCTATAAACTCACTGTTTGTGGGACGCTCGTTACCTATGTACACTCTTGCACCGAATATGGAACTGATTGCGTCTGCCCTTCCCCTGTTCCAAGCAACCTCTATTGCGTGACGGATTGCGCGCTCTACCTTGCTTGGTGACGTAGCGTATTTTTCCGCAATACGCGGATAAAGCTCCTTCGTTACTTTGTTAATAATTGACGGGTCGCTTACAGCAAGCTTAATGCCCTCACGCAGATACGAAAAGCCTTTGATATGCGGCGGTATGCCTATCGTAATAAATATGTTGCTTATCTTTTCGTCAAGTGAACTTGCTTTACGTTTGCCGCGCAGGTCTGTAGAAACCTTATACGTCAAAACCTTTGTACCCGATAAATCTTTAATTCTGTCGAGAACAGTTTGCGGCGAAACAGGCTTTGCAAGATAATATACTGCTCCGTGCTCGATAGCGCGGTCGACAATTTTATCGTCTTTGAATCCGCCAAGAGCAACTGTAAGACATTCCGGATAGTTCTCGCGCACGTAATCAAGCACGCCGAAACCGTCAAGTCCGGTTAATACCAAATCGACGATAGCTACATTAGGACAAGTTTTTTTGACAAGCTCAATAGCTTCGTTGCCGTTAGCAGACGCGGCGCACACTTCATACCCCTCTACGCTTGAAATACAATTTTGCAGCTCGTTTAATAATTCCTCGTTGTTTTCGAAAATTGCAATCTTTTCACTCATAAAAAATTCACCTCAATGTTGTTGTGAGGTGAATTATATAATACATTATTTCATTTGTAAAGTATTTTTGTAACAAATTCCAATATTTTTTTACAAATATTACGTATTTTTTTACAATATTTTGTCGAAATTAGTCAAAAGCGAAAATTTACTGTGTAATGATGTCTAAATACTCATCATAATTTACACATTTGTCAAATTTTTTGGTACCGTTTATTTCAATGATGCGGTTTGCAACAGTGTTCATAAGTTCCTGGTCGTGCGAAGTAAAAAGCATACAGCCTTTAAAGTTTTTCATACCGTTATTAAGCGCCGTAATAGATTCAAGGTCGAGGTGATTGGTAGGTTCGTCCATGATAAGGAAGTTACCCCCCTCAAGCATCATTTTTGCAAGCATACACCTCACCTTTTCGCCGCCTGATAAAACCTTTGCCTGCTTTAACGCTTCTTCACCGGAAAACAACATTCTGCCAAGCCAACCGCGGAGATACTCCTCATAATGGTCTTTCGAGAACTGGCTGAGCCACTCTACAAGTGTGTAGTTGCAGCCTTGGAAAAATTCGTTATTATTTTCGGGGAAGTATGATACAGATATAGTTTTGCCCCAACGGATTGTGCCCTTGTCCGGCTGAACTTTACCAGTCAAGATATCGTACAGCATAGAAACAGTTGTACTTTTATCGCTTACTATGCCTATTTTTTCATCTCTCTGAACGGTGAACGATATGTTTTCAAAATATCCCTTTTTTGTCAAGCCCTCCAACATTAATATATCGTTGCCTATATCTTTTTCATATTTAAAGTCGATATAAGGATATTTTCTTAGTGAAGGTTTAAAATCGGCAATAGTAAGCTTTTCAAGCTCCTTTTTACGTGAAGTTGCCTGTCTGGATTTGGAAGCGTTTGCCGCGAACCTTGCAATAAATTCCTGCAATTCTTTTGCGCGCTGTTCATTCTTTTTATTCTGGTCCTTTTGCTGCCTTGCAAGAAGCTGACTGGTTTCGTACCAGAAATCATAGTTTCCGAGCATCATATTGATTTTACCATAATCAACGTCGCAAATATGTGTGCAGACCTTATTTAAAAAGTGACGGTTATGGGAAACTATTATTATAGTATTTTCAAAATCAAGCAGATAATTCTCAAGCCAGCGAACCGTCTTAATATCAAGATTGTTTGTAGGCTCGTCCAAAAGCAAAACGTCGGGGTTGCCGAAGAGCGCCTGCGCAAGTAAGACCTTAACCTTATGTTTTGCGTCAAGCTCCGCCATAGGTGTTTCATAGTACTCTTCCGTAATATCGAGAGCGTTAAGCAGTGTTTGCGCTTCATATTCTGCTTCCCAGCCGCCGAGCTCAGCAAATTCGCTTTCAAGCTCGCTCGCCCTTATACCGTCTGCCTCGGTGAAGTCCGCTTTAAGGTAGAGAGCGTCCTTCTCATCCATAATATCCACAAGGCGCTTGTGTCCAAGCATTACCGCACGCAAAACGTTGACGTTATCAAACGCATTCTGGTTCTGTTGGAGCACTGACATGCGCTCGGTTTTATCCAAAGTAACGTCGCCTTTGTTGGGCTCGACTTCGCCGCTTAAAACCTTTAAAAAGGTTGATTTACCGGCACCGTTAGCACCGATTATTCCGTAACAGTTGCCTTTTGTGAATTTAAGGTTTACGTCTTCGAAAAGTTTTTTACTTCCGTACTGAAGTGAAACGTTGTTGACCTGTAACATATATACTCCGATTAATTATTTTTATATAGCAAACTGACTGTTATACAGTTCAGAATAGAAGCCGCCTTTATTTAAAAGCTGCTCGTGCGTGCCCTGCTCTATTATGTTTCCGTTTTTCATAACCAAAATAAGGTCCGCCTCTTTTATTGTTGAAAGCCTGTGCGCAACGATAAAGCTTGTCCTGCCGTTCATAAGTTCAGCAAATGCTTGCTGTATTTTTTGTTCCGTTCTTGTATCGATAGACGAAGTGGCTTCGTCCAGAATGAGCATTGGCGGCAAACTAAGCATTATGCGTGATATGCACAAAAGCTGTTTCTGCCCCTGCGACAGTCCCTCTTCCGAAATTACGGTATCATAGCCATAAGGAAGCTGCATAATGAAATTATGTGCGTGGGCAGACTTTGCTGCGAATATTATTTCGTCATCGGTGGCTTCTAGTTTTGACATAGCAATATTTTCACGAACGGTTCCGCTTTTAAGCCAAGTTTCCTGCAATACCATTCCGTAATTTTGCCTTAGCGACTTGCGCGTTACGTCCATAATGTCCTTGTTGTCAACACGTATTTCGCCTGAGTTGACGTCATAAAAGCGCATCAAAAGATTTATAATTGTAGTTTTACCACAACCTGTAGGTCCCACTATTGCAATCCTTTGCCCCGCTTTTGCCTTTATGTTGAGATTTTCAATTAGTTTTCTGTCCGCTGTATAAGAAAAATAAACGTTTTTAAATTCAACGTCGCCGTTTACGTCAGTAAGCTCGATTGCGTCTTCATCGTCCGGTATCTGAGGGCTCTCGTCTATTACCTCGTAAATCCTGCCGGCGCAAGCTATCGCGTTTTGTAGCTCGGTTACTACTCCGGAAATTTCGTTAAACGGCTTAGTGTACTGATTTGCGTATGAAAGCAAACTCGTCAGCATACCGACCGAAAACGCTACGGGTAAAGTAACTTCCATTACAAGCATAAGCGCGCCTGACAGCGCGACTGCAGCATATACTACCGCATTTACAAATCTTGTACTGGGGTTGGTCAATGAAGAATAAAAAATCGATTTAAGCGAAGCCTTTGTCAATCGTCCGTTAATTTCGTCGAATTTCTCTATATTCTCGTCTTCGCGGTTGAAAGCCTGCACTACCTTTAAATTTCCGATTATTTCATCAATGAACGCAGTCTGTTCTCCGCGAATTTCGCTAGTCTTTTTAAAAAGCGAATATGTGCGCGAAGCAATAAATTTAGCAACAAACAAAGAAAGCGGAGTTATAACAAACACGATTAACGCAATTACCCAGTTTATAGCAAGCATTATTCCGAGCGTTCCAGCAATAGTCAAAATGCCCGTAAAAAACTGCGTAAAGCCCATTAAAAGCCCGTCGGCAAACTGGTCGACATCTGCAATATTCCTTCCGACCAAATCGCCGTAAGAATGAGCGTCGATAAACGAAAGTGGCAAAATCTGAATTTTTTTAAAAGCCTCTTCTCTTATATCCTTAACTACGTTGTAAGTTATGCGGTTGTTTATAATGTTCATAAGCCACTGCGCAAGGCAGGTTATAATAATAACCGCGGCGATAATGATAAACTTTTGCGTCATTGCTGAAAAGTCTACATTATTCGGAGTAACGAGTAAATCGATTATCTGACCGAAATATATCGGTATTATTAAGTTTCCGGCAACGGAAACAAGCGCAAATAATATTGTAAGCGCAAGCAATGCTCTGTAATGTTTAAGCTGCTTTAAGATGCGCCTTATCACCGTTTTTTGAGAGGGTTTAGACATTTTAAGCGCCCTCCTTTTTAAACTGTGAATAATGAATTTCGCGGTAAAGCTCGTTGCTTTTTAAAAGCTCGTCATGCGTTCCGCACCCCACCATCTTACCACCGTCGAGAACTATTATTTTATCGGCGTGGCGAATAGACGACGTGCGTTGCGAAACCATAAACACCGTAGGAGAATAATCAAGATTTTTAAGTGACTGCCTCAACTTTGCGTCCGTTGCATAGTCGAGCGCAGACGCGCTGTCGTCAAGAATAAGTATCTGCGGCTTTTTAACAAGAGCGCGGGCTATCGTAAGACGCTGTCTTTGACCGCCTGAAAAATTTTTGCCGCCCTGCTCGACTATTTCGTCAAGACCAAGCTCTTTGGAGTTAACCACGTCCTCAGCCTGTGCTGCGCGGATTGCCTCCAATATCTCTTCGTCAGTTGCATCATTTTTTCCCCACTTCATATTGTCGCGTATAGTTCCTTCAAAAAGCACTGCCTTCTGCGGGACAATACCGCAAATATCACGCAAAGCTTCGTCGCCGAAAGAATTTACATTTTTTCCGTCAACAAGGATTTCGCCCTCGCTCGCGTCGTAAAAATGCGGCAACACGTTTACAAGTGTAGTTTTCCCCGCACCGGTTCCGCCGATTATGCCGATAGTCTGTCCTCTGTCAACTGTAAACGAAACGCTGTCAAGGGCATTCAATGGAGAATCGGAATAATTTACGGCAACGCTTCTATATTCGATAAAATGTACGCTTTCGACTACTCCTTCAACGCCTTGTTTTATCGAAGATTGCATATCGAGAATTTCGTTAATTCTTCCCGCGCACGCAAAAGATTTGGTAACCGTTATTATAAGATTTGCAAGCTTGATGAGTTCAATTAATATTTGGGACATATAGTTATAGAGCGCGACTACTTGTCCTCTGTCGAGTATACCGCCGTCGAATTTAAGCGCACCGATGTATAAAAGCACGATAACTGCAACGTTAATTATCGCATAAGTCAGCGGATTCATCAAAGCCGAAATTTTCCCGACGAAAAGTTGCGACTTCGTAAGCGCCGCATTCTTTTTTTCGTAATCATTTATTTCGTCATCTTCCTTGCAAAAAGCTCTTAATACCCTTGCGCCTGTAAGTGTTTCCCTTGTGGACACGGTAACTTTATCTAAATTGCCCTGAACTTTTTTATAAAGAGGTATGCAAGCAAGCATTATAGAGAAAACTACCGCACAAAGCACAGCTATTGCAACAGCAAATATTCCGCCTGCTACGGTGTCGATTATGAAAGCCATAATCATCGCACCGAAGACAATAAATGGCGAACGCATGAACAGCCTTAATACCAAATTAACGCCCGACTGAACCTGATTTACGTCGCTCGTCATACGGGTTATCATTTTCCCCGCGCCAAGTTTATCTATCTGGCTATATGAAAGCGACTGCATTTTGACGAATAAATCGTGCCTTAATTCTTTTGAAAAGCCGACCGCCGCTTTTGCTGCAAAATATTGAGCGGAAACCGCGCTTATAAGCCCCACCACTCCGAGGGCAACCAAAATAAGGCAAGCGTAAACAATAAACGATACGTCCTTAGAACCGCCGTCTATCGAATTAATTATCGCAGACACGACAAGGGGAACGAACAGTTCGAAAGCGGCTTCCAACAGCTTGAACAGCGGAGCCAAAACCGACTGTACCTTATAATGTTTGAGATATTTTAAGAGTTTACGCATACGCAATAAATTATACCATATTGTGGAAATAAAAAGCAAATTTATTGCAATTATTATCTTAATTTGATACACTTAATTTATGGCTTATTCGGTATATCTTAAAAAGAATGAAGAAAAACGGATTGTTGCGGGACATAGCTGGGTTTATGCCAACGAAGTTGCAAAAATCGAAGGCAAGGACAAGAACGGCGCACTTGCAACGGTATTTTCACACGACGGCAGATTCATTGGCAAGGGTTATATAAATCACGCCTCGAAAATACTTGTAAGAATTTTTATCCGAGACGGCAGCAATGACGACGAGCAATTTTATGAAAATTCGTTTGTTACGGCAAAAGCCTATCGCGAAAAGCTCGGATATAACAACTGCTACCGTGCCGTATTTGCAGAAGCCGACAATCTTCCCGCACTGATAGTTGATAAATACAGTGATTATCTTGCCGTGCAGTTCCTCTCGCTCGGCATAGATTTGAGAAAGGATATGATTTGCAAAATACTTGTAAAAGTCTTTTCGCCGAAAGGCATTTACGAAAGGAGCGATGTCGCCGTAAGAAAAAAAGAAGGTCTTGCAGAAGTCAAAGGAATTCTTTACGGCGAAGTTCCGGATTATTGCGAGATTGAGGAAAACGGGCTGAAAATGCTTGTCGACTTAAAAAACGGACAAAAGACCGGTTATTTCCTCGACCAGAAGGAAAACAGATTCGCCGTGAGGAAATACTGCAAGGGTGAAGTTTTGGATTGCTTCTGCAATAGCGGCGGATTTTCTTTGAATGCATCCACCGTTGCCGACAGCGTTTTATCATGCGACATATCCGAGCTTGCGTTAAAAAACGTGCGCGATAACGCCGCATTGAACGGTATTACAAATATTACCACTCTGTGCGGCGACGTTTTTGAAGTTTTAAGAAATTTCAGAAAAGAAAAAAGACAGTTCGATACAATTATCTTAGACCCACCCGCCTTCTGTAAATCGGCGAACGAAGTCAAGGACGCATACCGCGGATATAAAGATGTAAATATAAACGCTATGAAATCTGTGAAGAGCGGCGGCTTTTTAATAACCTGCTCGTGCTCACACTATATGACAACCTCGCTATTTGAAAAGATGCTTATAGAAGCCGCACGGGAAAGCGGACGCACAGTCAGATACGTCGAGATTAAAACACAGGCACCCGACCACCCCGCTCTACTCAGTGCAGAGGAAACACAGTATCTAAAATTTTTCGTGTTACAAATCATATAAAAAATTGCGGGCAACAAGCCCGCAATTTTTATTTTAATTATATAGCCCAGTTTCCGTCTTTAAAAACCTGAACTCTTTTACCATCGACAGTTATGCCTACTATCGACATATCCGCGCTGCCTATCATAAAGTCAACGTGAATCATCGAGCTGTTTATTCCCTTCTTTTCGCACTCCTCTACCGTGTACTTTTCATAACCTTCAAGGCAGTTATTAAAGCCTCTGCCAAGCGCCAAATGACAACTTGCGTTTTCGTCAAACAGAGTATTGTAGAAAAGGATACCGGTATTATTTATGGGGGAATCGTGAGCAATTAACGCTACCTCGCCGAGATACGCCGCACCCTCATCCATAGAAATCATCTTTTCAAGCAAGTCCTGATTGCGCTCGGCATACACTTCTACAGCCTTGCCGTTTTCAAAACGAACCCAGAAATTTTCAATAAGTTTGCCCTGATACGAAAGCGGCTTGGTTGCCACCACCTTACCGTCCGCAATTCCGCGCATAGGCGTCGTAAATACTTCTTCACTGGGAATGTTAGGATTATAGTAAATGTTACTTCCTAACGCATATTCACCACCACCGAGAAAAATTCCCTCGTGGTTTAATCCTACGGTGAAATCGGTGCCGTTTGCGCTCTTATATTCGAGCTTCGCAAACTTATAGTCGTTGAGGAATTTGCAACGCTTTGCAAGATTCGCATTATGTTTTTCCCACGCTTTAATAGGGTTGTCGTCCACGCGTGAGCAAAGCAAAATATCTTCCCACAACTTTTCAACAGCTTCTTCCGCAGGTAAATCGGGATAGATTTTTTCAGCCCAAGCCTTACCGGGCACTGCGGCTATACACCACTGATATTTATTCTCGATAGCGTCGCGATAGGGTTTGATAAAAGGAAATCTTGCCTGATTTGCTTTGGATATTTTTTCGCTGTCCGTTCCGTCGAGTCCGTCAGGGTCGTCGCTGTCAAGCCATAAAAGACAAGTAAGCTTTTCAACTTTTCTCTCCCACTCGGCTTTTTCAACTGCGGTAAATTCAGATAAAGTTTCAAGCGTTCTGTAATTGTAATTGAGCTTGGTAATTGGCATATACGACCATACAACCTTTACCCTTTCAGCGCCGCATTTGTAGCACTCCTCTACACACATTGCAACAAAATCGGGCTGGTCCAAATCACAACGGATTATAACTTCCTGACCTTTCTGAACATTTAAGCCGCACTTTACTATCAGTTCGGCGTATTTTTTTAATCTTTCTTTCTGCATATAAATCACCTTTTATTGTTTTGGGTAAATTATACCACGGAAATTTAAGCTTAGCAATAAAATTACGCCTCGGTTTCAAAAATCAAATCTATTTCAACAATTTTGCCGCTCGGTCCCTGCTTGACGGGAACGTATCCCGCATAGCTGTAACCCTTTTCCGCATACTCTGCAATGAGCTGTCTGTGTCCGCCCGTTACGGCATTATATACGGGGTTGTTCTGCATTTTTACCGTTACAAATTCATACTTTTTCATTTTACTTACTCCTCTTTTTTGATTTTAAAATAATTATAGTTACGTACGCAACTGCAAGCAAAGCGCACGTGCCCAAAAGAATACCATACATAGCGCCGAGCGGAATTTCCGTTCCGAACGAATACATATTTGCGTCGAAGCTGTCGCGCATACCCTTAATGACTTCGGTAATAATATTTTCAGGCACATTCGCCTTTGCTAACTCATCAGTAAATGCCTGCATATATCCGTTCATATAGTGGTTGCGGATTATTCCAACCCCGTAAGTACCCGGCAAAAGCGAAATCGTATTTCTTAACCCTTCAGAAAAGGTTGAAAGCGGCATATACGCTCCGCATATAAAGCCATACATCGAAGATACGAGCGTCGAAACGGCCGAAAGTCCACCTTGGGTTGAAACAAAGCTTTCAATAACACCTGCAAGAAGCGAGCCGAAAAGTATCCCGCAGATAATATCGACCACTATCATTAACGTATCGCCGAGCGGCATATACCAGCCTATGCAGGCAAGATAAATATGACCTATCAGCATTACACTAATGAGAACGATAAACGTTACAAAGAAGTTTGAGACAAAATAAGCGACCGATATGGTATAGTTTTTTACAGGTGAAACCTGGAAATCTGTTACAGCCGAATTTATTTTATCGTCAATCATAATTATATTCGAGCAGAACGCGACAGTAACTGCGCTCACGCTCAAAATAGACGACATAAGCCAAGCGCCTGCGCAACCGCTTATAATCCTATCGTCTACCGTTAAATTATTTTCGGCAAACGCGGAATTAAAGCTATCAATATACACGTTGCGCAAAAACGTTACGAATAAAACAAATAAAATAATCGGCGTAATGAGGGACATGAAAAAAGTAAATTTATCTTTGAAATAGCATTTTGTGTTGCGCCCTACGAGCGAAATAAATTTTTTACACTCTAAAATTTTAGTATTCATATTACACCTCTAAGTCCTTGCCCGTAACTTTCAGAAATACGTTATCCATATTTCCTTTCAGTACTTCGAAATCGTTAAATATTTTCGGATATTTACAGATGAGCTGAGTTGCTTCAAAGTTTTTATCTATCTCAACCTCGAGATAATCGCGCGCACTTTTGGTTTTATAGCCGAGTTCGGTAAACAACTTTTCCGCTTCGTCGGTATTATCGTAAAATCTGATAAAGTCGTTTGCGTACTTATTCTTTAATTCGTGAGGGGTCCCCTCGGCAACCTTTTTACCGCCGTCGAGTATAACGACATAATCGGCAACGGCAGCCTCCTCCATATAGTGGGTTGTGAGAAATACCGTTAACCCGCTTTCCTTTCTGAGTTTATCTATTACGTTCCAAACCGTAATTCGCGTCTTCGGGTCAAGCCCCGTGGTCGGCTCGTCTAAAATCAAAAGTTTTGGATTGTGAAAAAGTGCGCGGGCAATATCTATGCGTCTTTTCTGTCCTCCCGAAAGTTTAGTTATAGGTCGCTTTAAAACGTCTTTTAAAT
>JAIDRY010000094.1 GCA_029061465.1 Clostridia bacterium | reverse complement strand
AATTACAGGTTGTCCCCTACGCAAACGGATTTCCGACAAATAATTAAAATTTAGGTTTGATAAAGCATTTTTGATGTCTTGCGGTAAAAAGGACAAGGTCATAATTTAATTTATTTATTAAAAGAAACTTTTATGACCAAAAAAAGAGTCTGAACGCAAATTCAGACTCTTTTATTTAATTTTAGAATTAAATCAATTTTTTAATTTTATCGATTTCACCACTGCATAAAATTTCGAGGTTTTCAAAAATTTTCTCCGCAGACCAATCCCACCATTTTAGATTCAGCAAAAATGCTATCGTATCGTCGTCAAAACGCTTCCGTATAATTTCAATCGGGTTTCCGCCAACGATATGATAAGCAGGAACGTCCCTCGACACAACTGAATTTGCCCCGATTATAGCGCCGTCACCTATATGCACACCCGGCAATATAGTTACGTTTTGACCTATCCAAACGTCGTTGCCGATTACGGTATCACCTTTTAACGGTAAATCTTTTAAATTCGGCGTTGCCTTTTCCCAACCATGCCCCAGAATGTTAAACGGATAAGTAGTTACTGAACACATCCTGTGGTTCGCTCCATTCATTATAAACTCAACACCCTTTGCAATAGCACAAAACTTACCGATAATAAGTTTATCTCCGTTAAATGCGTAATGATGTGTAACATGCTCTTCGAATTTTTCAGCTCCGTCCTTGTCATCATAATAAGTATAGTCACCGACTATAATGTTCGGATTTTTTATTACGTTTTTAATAAAACATAAGCTTGGTATATTTTCATTTGGAAATTTATCGTTTGGATTCGGACCGAACTTCATAATTAACCCTCTTTGAAATTGATAATTCAACTAATGAATTCAGGTATCGTTTTTAAATTAAAATCCGAACCACAACTCGTTACAAGCAATAGTTCGGATTAATTCGACTTGGTGCACTCGACAGGAGTTGAACCTGCATGGGGTTAACCACAAGATCCTTAGTCTTGCGCGTCTGCCAATTCCGCCACGAGTGCTTAAAAACAAGATAGATTTTATAATATAAAATGTAAGATGTCAAGCCAAATGCGGTAAAAATATAAAATATTTTAAAAATACTTTTTTTCAAGTTTTTTAATAATTTCTGCCGTTTTTGCGCTTAATTCGCTTAAATTTCCGTCATTATGTATAACATAGTACTTTGTAAAGGTATAATTTTGGTAATCAATTTGCACATATAAGCGTTTTTTGATGCATTCCAAATCTAATCCGTCTCTTAATGAAACCGATTTAATTCTTTCGCTTTCATCACGAAGCACCACTATTACTTCGTCAAATAGTTTCTCGAAACCATTTTCAAAAAGTAACGGCACTTCACAAAAACCAATTCTTTCCCGCTGCAATTTAGAAAAAACTTCCTTCATTATTGCTGGGTGTGTAATAGAGTTAAGCTTAGTTAATGCATCTTTATTGTTAAATACTAACTCGGAAAGTTTACATCTGTCAAGGCTTCCGTCATCTGCAATTACTCCACCAAACTCCTTTTCGAGTACGGATAAAAAATTATTGTTTTGTAATAATTCAGAATATATTTCATCGCATGACAAAACGGTATAGCCAAGCTCACGAATTAATTGAGCAACGCTTGATTTACCGCTACCTATCCCGCCCGTTATTGCTATTTTTATATTATTTTGCATCATACCAATTTTTACCAATGTGCACGTCCACAGTAAGCGGCACCTTTAACTGCACTGCGTTTTCCATACAGTCTTTTAATATTGCCGAAGCCTTTTCCGCTTCGTTCTCTGGAGCTTCCAAAACAAGCTCGTCGTGAACCTGCAAAATCAGTTTTGTTTTTAAACCTTGCTCTTTTAACATATTGTAAACGTTTATCATTGCAATTTTAATAATATCGGCGCTCGAACCCTGCAAAGGCATATTCATAGCCGCCCTTTCACCAAACTGTCTCAAATTATAATTTGATGACTTGATTTCTGGAATATCACGCTTGCGTCCCGTTAAAGTTGCAACGTAACCATGTTCTTTGGCAAACTCTACGTTCGCATTCATATAATCCTTTACAGCACTGTAAGTTGAGAAATATCTTTCTATATAATTTTTCGCTTCCGCATTTGTTATTTTCAAATTCTTGGCAAGACCGTAGTCGCTTATACCGTAGATAATTCCAAAGTTAACCGCTTTTGCAGCTCTTCTCATTTGACCCGTAACTTCTTCAACGGGTACGCCGAAAACCTGTGAAGCCGTTACAGAATGAATATCGGTTCCTGAATTATAGGCCTCAATTAGCTCCTTACAACCCGAAAAATGAGCAAGTAAGCGCAATTCAATCTGAGAATAATCTGCATCAATAAGCACATTGCCCTCACGCGCCACAAAAAGTTTGCGTAAAACCTTCCCCTCTTCATCCCTTATGGGAATATTCTGCAAGTTAGGATTGACGCTTGAAAGCCTGCCTGTGGTTGTAACGGTCTGCTGATAAGTTGTATGAACTAAACCCGTTTTCTTATCTATAAGTGGCTTAAAACCATCAAGATACGTTGAAGCAATTTTTTGATAGAATCTGTATTTAAGAATATCGGCTACAACAGGATGCTTGTCCGTCAGCTTTTCTAAAACTTCGGCGCTCGTGGTATATTTATCCGTCTTTTTTTTCTTTATTTCGGTAATGCCCAAATTATTATATAAAACGTCGCCAAGCTGCATAGGTGAATTCAAATTAAATTCCTTGCCACACTCACCGTATATCTTCCACCTGTATTCTTCCGCTCTTTCATGGAATTGTTTAGCCAACTCACCGAGCATATCAGCGCTTACTTTAACGCCTTCTCTCTCCATATCAAACAAAACTTTTACGAGAGGTTTTTCAATTTCTTCATAAAGTTTTAAAACGTTTTCCGATTTTGCGCGTTCGTACAAATTTTTAAACAAAACACTTATAACGTACGCTGAATAATTAAAGTCGTAACCAAAGTATGCGCAAAGCTCTTTAAGCTCCATTGATGCGGTTTCCTTATCGCAAAGATAATTTAAAACCGCCAAATCCTCATAATTGCATTTAAAGCTTATTCCGTTATTTGCTACAAGATGCATAAGGCGTTTACAATCAAAAGCAATAACCTTATTTTTCGTATTGCCGAAAATATCGTCGTAAATTCTTAATAAGTCATCAGGTCCTATTCCCTCGATAGCCAGCAAGTCTTCGGATATCTTAAAAGAAAACTGCTTGCCACCCGTATAAATTTCCGCGCCGCTTTCACTTGCAACTATACAAAATTCCGAATTACTTTCAATCTCTGCCGAAATTTCGGAATATGATTTACATTGTACCTTTTCAGGGTATTTGAGTTGAGTATCAACCACGTTGTCTTCTTCAAATATGTTTAAACCTAACAGGCTTTTAAATTCAAATTCACGGAACAGTTTTTTGACTTCCGCTCCGTATTTTTTAGGAGAAATGCAGTCTTCAAGCTTTAAGTCAAGCTCACAATTTCTGTTTATAGTTGCAAGCTTGTAAGAAAGATAAGCTAATTCTTTATTTTCGGAAAGCTTAGTATAAGTAGCACCCTTTAACTCGTCAAGGCGCTCATATATGCCGTCAAGCGTCAGATACTTTTCTAAAAGTCCCCTCGCCGTCTTTTCACCTATTCCAGGAACCCCCGGAATATTGTCAGATGAGTCCCCCATAAGAGCTTTTAAATCAACTACCTGCGAAGGTTTTAAAAGGCCTGTTTCTGCGGTAAAATTATCACAGTTGAGCTTGAGAAGGTCCGCTACACCACGCTTAGTAAAGAAAACATCCGTCTTTTCGTCTACAAGCTGATAGCTGTCTCTGTCGCCCGTGTAAATATAGCTATGCACATCAAATTTTTTAGAGAGCGTGCCCAAAATATCGTCCGCTTCTATCCCCTCTTTCTGACAAATAGCTATTTTCATTTTCTTCAATAAATTTTTTAAGGGCTCAACTTGAACGGCAAGCTCTTCCGGCATAGGCTTTCTTGTCGCTTTATAACCTGAATATTCCTTATGTCTGAAAGTCGGAGCTTTCATATCGAACGCTACCGCAAAATAGTCGGGCTTTAAGTCCGACTGAATTTTGAATAAAAGCTTAATAAAACCGAATATCGCGTTCGTCGGCATACCGCTCGAAGTCGTAAATACCGGTGTTGCATAAAACGCTCGGTTCAACAGACTGTTTCCGTCAATAAGAACTATCTTTTTCATATATTAAAGTTTAGCACTTTTTATAAATAAAATCAATACAATAAACTTAAATCACTTGATTTTTAGTAATTGATATTATATAATTATTAAGCAATTTGCCGGTGTGGTGGAATTGGCAGACGCGCGGGACTCAAAATCCCGTGGTAGTGATACCGTGTGGGTTCGACCCCCACCACCGGCACCAAAAACAAAAAAATCACTTGCAACCAATATGCAAGTGATTTTTTTATGTGTGTTAATTATTAAGCCGCTTTGACGGGTTTTTTCACTTTCTTTAACTCCGTTTCCAATTCTTCGCAGGTTGCTTTTAGCTCCTCTTCCGTTTCTTCAAGCTGAATGCCGTCCAAAATTTCCTGCAGGCGATATTCCTGATTAAGATATCTTATAGTCTGGTAGCCTATAACCGCAGTCAAAACTCCGTTCGTCAACCCCTGCACGGACGAATCTACAAGCACGGAAATAGCTGTGCCCAAAAGCGGAATACCTTTCACTGCATCGCCCATAGTTTTAACAATACTATTGCCAATTTTGACGCTACCCAAACCGTACGCCACCAAAGAGTTTTGTAAAACCGTGCCAAATATCTTTACAAGCTTAGCATCCGACGGTCTGAACCCGTACAGAAACACCAAATCTTTTACAAGCTGTAAATTAAGCACGACTACCAAAGCGGCATCGACCTTGCTTGTCTGCGATAATGCCGAGTACATTGCCGACTTCATCGAACTTTTAAAAATCAAGTCCTTAGACGATTTTTTAACTGAATCCGAATAAAGCGCCGTAAGGCATTTCATTACGCCCTTATCATTATTGGTTTTAAGCGCAATTGCCATTTCACCGACTACTTTTGAAT
>JAIDRY010000093.1 GCA_029061465.1 Clostridia bacterium | reverse complement strand
GGCTGTGGGAAAACGAGTTACGTTTTCAATAAGCACGGCTATGACGACGTTTATCGCACGACAAATTACGAGTTCGGCTGGATAGACGATTACAACGGCGAAAAAATACTATTCCTTGACGAGTTCCGCAGTTCTTTCAAAATCTCGGAAATACTGGACTACTTGGACGGACAGCCTATCAGAATACGAGGGCGACACTATAACCGCGTTGCTTGCTATGATACCGTGTATATAGTTTCAAATATACCGCTTACGGAGCAATACAAGAATATACAAGACAACGAGCCTAAAACGTGGGCGGCTTTTCTTCGGCGTATAACAGCGGTTTACAATTTTGATATAAGCAAAGATACACCAGTTAGCAAGCACACGGGCGAATTAAGAAAGCCGCCTACGCTCATACCGATAGAGGACGACAGCGACTTACCATTTTAAGCACTTACCGAAAACAAATATATTAAGGCGTTAAAAAGGAATTTCAAGTATGCAAAACAATATTCCGCTCGGCATCAGCATTATATACTTTAACGACAAAAGCAAGAACATTTACGCCAAACTGCCGCCCGATAAAGAGCAAGCAAAAAGGCTGTCAAAGCGTATCTATAAGAACGCTATGACAGCCCTTGCAACGGGGCAAGACAGCCAGCCGTCAAGCCCTTGCGACTAACTGTTTGCCGTATAAGGCGTATTCGGATAGCGGCAATTCAACCGCGCAATAAAATTCCCGTCTATCTACTTTGTATATTTGGGTGTGCGTTTTTATCGCTTTCCGTTCCACCAAGTCACAGCCCAGCACTTGAAGTGCGGGGCTGTGACTTTTCTTGGTGACAAGGTTAGGGACTTGCGGGGAGAGTAGGTTTCTTTCTTAACTCATTCTATAACGCAGCTTATAGGTAATTATTCCGTCGAGTAAGGTTACTAATAAAACTAAACCTGATACTACGGTTACGCCAACAGCACCTTCGATGCGGGCGAATACTTCACCGAAGTTGCTGTTTGGAAGTCCCAGCCAAAACAATAACAAAAATACAATTCCAAGCAAAATTTGCGTTCCCCACACAAATGAGAACCGCTTTTTGAAATTACTGCCTTTAATACTCAATAAGATATTCATACCCGCCGAATAGGTAACGCAGAAAAATGCAAAGAAACAAGCGCAGATAATCGAAATAAAATCCGATGAGGTAACCTTTTCTGCCTGAATGGGATTTTTCGGGTTTACATAAATTTCGGTAGACGAACCGATAGTACCCTGTTTGATATAATTATGTCCCGTTCTGTCTGTAAACTTATATTCTTGTCCGTCGAACGTATATGAGATTACGAGATAATAATATGTGCGCGGAGCGTGATTACTGTTTGAACTATGACGGGTTTCCACTCCGACAATCGTTCCTTCCCATCTTACATACGACAACTCGTACTTACGCATCGTCGAGGTGTGCCACGAAAAAAAGCCTATAAAAGCAATAAACAGTGCGGCAGCAATGGTAAGGAAAACGATTGCAGGCTTTATTTCGTCGTTGAATTTATGCGGTATACTCATAATTTGTAATTCACCCGATTAATTTGATTTGCAGTTAAATTATATTTCATTTGTTTTATAATGTCAATTATAGTTCTTATTGCGCGTTATGCAGAGGATTTTCATTTTGTCTAATATTTGACTGTAAAGCAAATAAATGTTATTATAGTGGCGGTGATAAAAAATGATTAACGTAACTTTCGTG
>JAIDRY010000092.1 GCA_029061465.1 Clostridia bacterium | reverse complement strand
AAGAGCTTATACAGTCGCTTTACGAGCTCGGTAACGGCGGAATGTTTGGTACAGGGCTTTTTAATTCTACTCAAAAGTACAGATTTTTGCCGTTTGCGGAAAGCGATTTCATTCTCGCCATAATGGGTGAAGAGCTTGGATTTTTCGGATTATTGATATTTTTTGCCGTTGCCGCTTTTATAGTTTACCGCGGATTTAAGATAGCTAAAAACTGTAAAGACAGGTTCGGCTATCTTCTTGCCGCAGGATTTACTTTAGTGTACGGTATACAGGTCGCAATTAACGCACTTGTCGTAAGCGGAGCAATTCCTCCTACGGGTTTGCCGTTGCCGCTCATCAGCAGCGGAAACACATCACTTATAATAACTATGGCTTCGGTCGGCGTTTTGTATAATATTTCCCGCAATAACAATGCGGGGTAATTTTGCCATATAATGAAGTAGGGGCAAAATACGTTTTGTTCCAAGGGGTAAGGTTTGCCGTTACCCTAATTTTACTATTCGGAGTTAATATGGAAAAATACATAATAAACGGAGGAAACAGACTGTGTGGCAGCGTTGAAATCCAAACGGCTAAAAACTCGGTTCTGCCCATTCTTGCGGCAACCGTTTTAACCGACGACCGCGTCAGGATTATTAACGCACCCGATATCACGGACGTGAAGAATATGGTTAAAATTCTTTCGTGTCTGGGCTGTCGTGCTGAGTACGAAGGGAACGATATAGTGGTGGACAGCTCCGGCGCCGACTGCTGTGAAATACCAATGGAGCTTGCGCATGAGCTGCGCTCGTCCGTATTCTTGCTCGGTTCTGTAATATCCCGTTTTCATAAGGCGAAAATCGCATACCCCGGAGGTTGCGATATAGGGCTTCGTCCAGTGGATTTGCACCTTACGGGACTTAAAAGACTGGGCGTTGAAATAACGGAAGAAAACGGATACATAGTCTGCGAATGTGAAAAACTTCGCGGTAACGAAATAATGCTTGACTGCCCAAGCGTGGGGGCAACTGAAAATATTATGCTTGCCGCTGTGAAAGCGGAAGGCGTTACGGTCATAAAAAATGCGGCGCGCGAACCCGAAATAGAGGATTTACAAAGATTGCTTAACTGTATGGGCGCAAAAGTTAAAGGTGCCGGTAGCAGTTCTGTAACGATTGAAGGTGTGAACACTTTATACGGTTGTGATTATTTACCGATATCTGACAGAATTGAAGCCGGTACTTTCCTGATAGCCGCGGCAATGTGCGGCGGAGAATTGCAACTCAGCCGCGCAAATGCAGAAAATATAAGTTCACTTTTACATAAACTTAGGGAAAACGGTTGCAAAATACACGTCAACGGTGATAAAATATACTTGGAAAATCACAGAAGGCTCACTTCCGTAAAAAGTATAGAAACTCAGCCCTATCCCGGATTTCCTACTGATTTGCAAGCACAATATACCGCACTTTGCTGTATTTGCCGCGGGCAGTCGATAGTGACGGAGAATTTATTTGAAACACGATTTAAATACGTTCCCGAACTGAGAAAAATGGGTGCCGATATAACGGTTATAAACCGCAACGCTTTCGTTCGCGGGGTAGAACGTTTTAAGGGGGCTGCCGTCGTTGCGCACGATTTGCGCGGCGGTGCGGCGCTTGTTTCTGCGGCGCTCGCCGCCGAAGGTAGAAGCGAGGTTCTGGATATTTCACACATTGACAGGGGATACGGCTCTTTGGAATATAAGTTGAGGGAACTCGGCGGAGATATTGCAAGGGTATCTGTTTAAAGGATATGAAGTACGTAAGAAAAATCGCCTATTTATTAATTGCTACGTTAATGGTGGCAGCAGTCGCACTTGGTATGTGCATTACGTTTTCCGTAAGGAACGTAAATGTTTCTTATATACACTATGGTGCCGAAAATGACGAAGTCAGTATTCTGCGGGCAGAAAAAACAATTTCCGAAATAAAATCCAAAATTGCGGCAGGGTGCCAGGGAACGCTTATTTCGTCGGTTGACGAGGAAGCCGTAAAATCGTACGTCGGCGACGACTACGTTATGGAAAGTTTTGAAAAAATTTATCCTTGCACTATAAACGTAAAAGTGAGAGAGCGTAAGGAAGCTTACGCGGTCGCGTTTGGTGAAGAGTATAAAATATATGACAGTGACGGAAATTTATTGCGCATAGACTCGGAAAATATAAATGCTGTCGATAGCGCGCCAAACGTTTTAATGTGCGGTGCGGTTGACGAAGGCGATATTAAAGAGCTTGCAAAGCTTGGCTCATTGTTTGAGAAAAATTTTTCCGCATTGCGTTCAGCAGTCGGAGAACTACGGCTTATAAGAGAAGCTTCTTCTCTTGCAAAAGACAGGTATTGCTTTGTATTAAGATGCGGGCTTACCGTTGAGCTCAGAGATTTATCGTCTGCGGAAGATAAGCTCGTCCGTGCAAAAAACGAGTTTGCGAAACTTACGGGCGAACAAAAATTGAGCGGTAAAATTTACTGCTATACAACCGAGGACGGAAGGGTGATTGCCTCGTATACAAAAAACTCATAATGCGTATCAAAAAAGCGGCTTTCAAAGGCCGCTTTTTTTACCTTATTTTGTTGACAAGAATTAAAC
>JAIDRY010000091.1 GCA_029061465.1 Clostridia bacterium | reverse complement strand
AAAACAGGTCTCCAATTCACGACTTGCTTGTAAGTACTGTTTTTGTGGATATGAAACTTCAGATGATTTACCAGTCGGTAGAAGAGCTTGCTGAAAAGAAAGCTCTCCAACAAAAGGAATTTATCGAGAACGCGAACAGTTAATTACGGGTACAAATAAAAAATAAAACAGAGAACAGAAGAAAACATGAAAGTTGTATTGCAGAACATTACGAAAATCTTTCCCGGCCGCAACAAAAAGGTCAAAGACGAAGTTATAGCCGTAAACGATTTCAACCTTGAAATCCCAGACGGTAAGCTCGTCTGTCTTTTGGGACCCTCCGGTTGCGGTAAAAGTACGACGCTTTATATGATAAGCGGCTTACAGGCACCGTCTAGCGGTAAAATTTTCTTCGGTGATGACGACGTTACAAATCTCACGCCGGAGAACAGAGGAATCGGTCTCGTTTTCCAAAATTATGCGCTTTATCCGCATATGACCGTACAACAGAATATTTTATTCCCTTTACAGAATTTGAAAGGTGAGAACAGGCTCTCTCAAGAGGAAATGCTCAAGCGTGTTGCTGAGGCGGCAAAGCTCGTTCAGATAGACGAGTATTTAAACCGCAAACCGTCCGAACTTTCGGGTGGACAGCAGCAGCGTGTAGCAATCGCCCGTGCACTTGTAAAAATGCCGCGCGTGCTTCTCTTGGATGAGCCTCTTTCTAATCTTGACGCCCGTTTGAGATTACAGACGCGCGAAGAGATAAGAAGAATACAGCGTAGCACCCAGATAACGACTATCTTCGTAACTCACGACCAGGAAGAGGCAATGTCCATTTCCGACTATATCGTAATTATGAAGTTAGGCGTCATAATGCAGACAGGTAAACCGCAGTGGGTTTACGACGACCCTGCCAATCTGTTCGTTGCGAAATTCCTCGGCGCTCCGCCTATCAACCTGTTTTCAGGAAAGGTGGAAAGTGGCAAGCTGTACATAGGTGAAGAGCACGTGCTTGATGCAAAAGGCGTTGAAGACCAGGAAGTTTATGTCGGTATTCGTCCCGAGGGCTTCAAGCTTGATAAAGCCGGCAAGCTTACCTGCAAAGTATCGGGAATCGATGTCATGGGCAGAGATATCAGCGTGGTATCCACAAGCGAAAGCTCGTTAAACCCCGTTGTTCGTTCAATCGTTTCTGCTGATGAAATCGGCAATGTGACCGGCGAATTTGCAAAATTCAATCTCAAAGAACACAAGGTGTTAATCTTTAATAAAGAAACGGAGCAGCGTGTCTACTTCGGCTCGCAGATTGCGGCTCATCAGGAGATGATTGCCCAGATGGAAGCCGAGGGGCACATGTTTGTAGCCAACGAAGGACCTCTTCCCAGAGAAGCGGACGACAAGGTTAAAGAACACGTAGTTGCCGAACCTAAGAAAAACGTGTTCGTCAAAGCGTTTAATGCGGTTAAAAAATTCTGTGTCAACCTTTTCAAAAAGAAGGACGGCAAAAACGAAGAGGAAGTACCCAAAGTAATCGAGGCGGCTCCTGCAGAAGAAAAAGAGCAGGCACCCGAAGTAGTCGAGGTTGTTCCTGTGGAAGAGAAGGCGCAAGAGCCCGAGGTAGTTGAAACAGCTCCCGCGGAAGAAAATGAGCAAGTACCCGAAGTAATCGAGGTAGCTCCCGCAGAAGAAAAGGAGCAGGCGCCCAAAGCGAAAACAAGCGCACCTAAATCAAAAGCAAGTGCGATTAAAACAAGCGCGCCGAAGTCAAGCGCATCTAAGGCAAAAACGAGCGCATCAAAGTCAAGCGCACCCAAAGCTAAGACTACCCACACGGAAGAAAAAGAGGGTTAACGTATGGAAAAGAAAAATCATTGGAAAGCTTGGCTGTATTTGGCACCTGCGATTGTTTTGCTATTGGTCTTTACCGTCTGGCCTATAATTAACACGTTAAGAATGGCGTTTTTAGAAGGTTACGATATGGGGCAAGAAATCGGCGGAGCATCGTTTTCTTTCGGCTTTGATAATTTTGTAAACGTTGTTGAGTTTTACAGATTTAAAAGCTGTATGTTGACCACGATACTTCTTACAGTGATAACGGTTCCCATATCGACTATGCTCGCGCTCGTTATCGCCGTTGCTCTCAACTCGATTAAGTTCGTAAAAAAGACCTTTCAGACTATATTCTTTCTGCCTTACGTTACCAATACCATAGCAATAGGTATGGTATTCATGGCAATGTTCAATAGGATACCGGTAGGAGACACATATTCTTACGGCATTATAAATAACGTTATACAGGCCTTTGGCGGGGAACCCATTAACTGGATTAACGGCGGCTCATCCTATGCGGCAAACATAGCCGTATTAAGCATCTATATCATATGGAACGCCTTGCCCTTCAAGATACTCGTTCTTTTAGGGGGACTTCAGGGAGTAGATAAGCAGTACTACGACGCGGCAAAGATTGACGGAACTTCACGCTTCCGTACTTTCTGGCGCATAACCGTTCCCCTTTTATCACCGATGATAGCCTACGTGGTTATAACCGGCTTTATAGGCGGATTTAAAGAGTATTCGAGCGTACTCGGCATATTCGGTCCGGCTATGGGCCCCGGCAACCACGAAGTGGATACCATGGTCGGACTCATATACGCGAGCGTAGGTGAACAGCAAGGTCAGGCAAGTGCGGCGGCGCTCATACTTTTTGTAATCATATTTGCCGTAACTATGGTAAATATGTATGTAAGTAAGAAAAAGGTTCATTATTAAGGGGTAATTATGACGGAAAATATCAACGACATTAACGAAAAAATCGCCCCCGAAGAAAAGGCGGAGAAGTCCGTTTTAATGAAGGAGAAAGATATCAATACCGTATCAAAAAAGCAGACGGTAATGAAGGTTCTCGTACAAATCGCTCTCTACACCTTTCTCGTAATAATGGCTTTAATCGTACTATTCCCGTTTTACTGGATGTTAATGTCGTCCTTTAAAACGATAGAGGAGTACGACGCTTTGGTACCCACGCTCTGGCCCCAACAGTTCAGGTGGGATGCATATCAGGTCGCGTTTGAAAAGGTAAACTTCGGACAAGTTTTCCTCAATACCTGTTACGTTGGTATAGTATCAACAATACTTTCGCTCGTAATAACCGTGCTTTCAGCCTACGCTTTTGCCAAATTCAATTTCAAAGGCAAAAACGCACTGTTTGCGGCAATGCTCGCAACTATGATGATTCCAGGCGAACTTTTCACTATCACCAACTACATAACGACAGTAGGCTGGTTCAGTTGGGACAACACATTCATAATTTTGATAGTTCCGTTCCTTGTAAGCGTGTTCTATATCTACCTTTTAAGGCAGAACTTTATGCAGATACCCAACGAACTGTATCTTGCGGCAAAGGTAGACGGTACAAGTGATTTGAAATATCTCTGGAAGGTTATGATTCCCCTTTCCGCACCCACCCTGATATCCATTACGATATTGAAGATGATGGGTTCCTGGAACTCGTACATTTGGCCCAACCTCGTAACTGACCAGGCAAGCGGAA
>JAIDRY010000090.1 GCA_029061465.1 Clostridia bacterium | reverse complement strand
CTTTAAAAATGTTACAGTAGTTTCATTCGCTTGCAAATTAATTTTGATTTGTACTAAAATAATTAGCGAGCTTTCAGCCGATATGACAATCAATCGGACTGATTTAAGGCGTATATATATTTTCTGGGGATATTCCTTTGAAATCCCACGGAGGTTCTATGAAAAAAGATAAAGCCCACTTTATCGCGTTTGCGGGCGTAATGTTTGCGCTTATTATCGTGCTGTTTCTTTTAGAAAGTTTCGTGCTTACGGGTTTGGGTGTAACGGCTTGTATTCTTTCGCTACCCGTATCAATAGCACTCAGCATCTATGATGATTGGAAAAAAAGTTTTCTCGGCGGAACGCTTTTGGGGCTTGCGAGCTGTCTGTTCTGTTTGATAATGGCTTCTTTTATAATTTATGCTAATCCGCTCATTTCGGTATTGCCGAGGACGTTTATCGGCATTACCTCGTATTGGACTTACAGAGGGATTTCCAAATTGACCGGAAAGGCAAAGAACGCTTTTGTTAGAGATATAATACCGGCTTCCGTTGCGGGAGTTGTCGGTTCGGTTACAAATACTGTTTTATATTTACTTGCGGTAAATATCTGGATGGGTAGTATTGAAAGCTCGCTTACGGATATATTGACCGTTGCGGTATCGATTTATTTCCCTATCGAGCTTGCAGCTTGTCTTATTCTTGTTCCGATATATACAAAAGTTCTTAAAAAAATTAATCATACGCTTATAACCAAGCCTGAAAAAGTTACGGCTGACGGGGAGAATGTTGTAAATGATAATATGTCTTGATGTTGGAAACACGAATATCAAGTTTGCCGTTTTCGACGGAGATGAATTTAAGGTAAGTTTCAGAATTGCTACCGAGCATAAAAAGACTTCCGACGAATATGGCGGACAGCTATTAAGCATATTGAGAAGTAGCGGAATTAATCCCGCGGAGATAAAGGGAGGAATAATATCTTCCGTAGTGCCGCCGCTTGATTATACGCTTGAAAGGATGTGCTTGAATTATCTTAAATTTAAGCCGTTAATGCTTGCCCCCGGGCTTAAAACGGGACTTAATATCAAAGTTGATAACGCAAAGGAAGTCGGCGCAGACAGAGTTGTAAACAACGTTGCGGCAGTCAGAAAATACGGATTTCCTTTAATTATTATTGATTTCGGTACTGCGACGACTTTCAACGTAATAAATAATAAAAGTGAGTTTATCGGAGGAGTAATCGCTCCTGGTATCAAGGGTTCGCTTGACAGCCTCGTAAACGGAACGGCAAAGCTTCCGAGAGTTGAAATCGAGCGTCCGTCAACCGTAATAGGCAAAAATACTGTTACGAATATGCAGTCCGGCATAGTTTACGGCTTTTCGGGCTTAGTTGAATATCTGGTTAAAAAGATTAAAGGCGAAATGCAATGCGACGGAGTGAAGGTTATTGCGACGGGTGGTTTTTCAGAAGTGATAGCCGCCGAAATAAAATGTATAGACAAGGTAGACAAGCTGTTAACCCTTGACGGACTGAAATATCTTTACGATTTGAATACGGAGAATTAATATGAAAAAAATAGGCGTAGCCATACTCGGACTTGGCGTTGTGGGCGGTGGAACTTACAAAATCTTAACCGAACACAGAGATTTCTACAAGAATACAAAGGGAATTGATATTGTCATCGAGAACGTTCTCGAACTGGACAAAAACCGTGCTTTGGCTCTCGGTATTGAAGAGAGTAAAATTTGTACGGATATTGCGGAAATATGCTCGAATCCCGAAGTCGATATAGTGGTGGAAGTTATAGGCGGAATAGAACCTGCAAAGTCGTACGTGCTTGCCGCGCTCAATTCCGGTAAATCCGTCGTTACTTCAAATAAGGAATTGTACTGCAAGTACGGTCACGAGCTCGAAAAGGCAGCAAAAAAGAACAGGGCAGGGCTCTACTTCGAGGCAACCTGCGTTGGCGGCGTGCCGATAATACGCTCAATGCTCGATAATTTGCAGGGCAACGTATATTCGTCGGTTATAGGCATAATTAACGGCACAACCAACTATATTTTAACGAAAATGACGGAAAGCGGCACGGATTATTCGTCCGCGCTTGAAGAAGCTAAAAAACTTGGTTATGCTGAGGCGGACCCCACGTCGGACGTTGAAGGCTTTGACGCGGTGTACAAGCTTTCAATTCTTTCGAGCATAGCGTTTAATACTAAAATTCCGTATACTGAAATTTACCGTGAGGGAATATCCGCTATAGACGGCGCGGATATAGCTTTCGGAAAACAGCTCGGCTATACGTTGAAGTTGCTTGCAATCGGCAAAAACGGTAAAAAAGGAATTGAGGTTCGCGTTCATCCTACGCTTATTAAATCAACGCATCCGCTTGCAAGCGTCAAAGACTGCTTTAACGCAGTATATCTTAACGGCGACAGCGTGGGCGACGTAATGCTTTACGGCAGGGGCGCAGGTGCTTATCCTACGGGTAGCGCAATTGTAGGTGATATAATTTTCTGTGCAACTCATTCAAATCACGTATACTCAACGTTTGTAAATACAGAAACCGCCGCCACTGATACCAAATTTGTTAAGAATTTTGAAAGCGAATATTATATAAGGCTGTCCGTTGACGATAAAGCGGGAGTTCTTTCAAAGGTAACGGCTATTCTGAGCAAATGCTCGATAAGCGTTGCGCAGTTTATTCAGGACGGCGAGAGGGAAGGAGATAAAGCGTCGCTTGTAGTAATTACCCACGTTACTAAAGAGAATAGCGTTAAAAAAGCTGTTGCCGAGATAAACGCAACCGGTATTGCCAACGTGGAGTCGGTTATACGCGTAATTTCATAAGTTAATTTTAATTTAACTTTAAAATTACTTGATTTTTTCAGGTAAATCTAATATCATATTAATGCTCGGCAGGTTTAGCCGAGCGGCAATGCAGAGATGGCTGAGCGGTTTAAGGCGCACGATTGGAAATCGTGTGACGGCTAATACCCGTCCGGAAGTTCAAATCTTCTTCTCTGCGCCAACAAAAGCGTTGGTAACAATAAGTTACCAACGCTTTTGGTCTATTTACTAATTTACAAGTTGAGAATGCGGGAAACGTAATGACCATAAGAAGAAAAATCTTTAGAATTATAAATAAAGTCGTAAATATTGTTTTGGAGAGCGTTTCGTTTTTGCTATCTCTTTTAACGTTGTCTCAATTTGGGTATGTCGACAGGGTGTACAGGTTTGAAGTTGCTTTCTTGGCGGATACCGTTTTTGAATTTGCATGGTTTTACATAGTTACCTATTTGAACAAAAGAAGGGGCAATTTTTTAGAGACCAATCCCAATCGCGATAGCTTTACTGCAAAGTTGAATGTGGCTATTTTTTCTTTGCGGCTTTTATCGGCAGTCGTTATAATCTCGCTAGTAATATTTGGAAAGCTTACCGAGATAGAGCACGTGGCGCTTTCTACTCAGCCTGTGGCAATTATTTATATGGTGTCGGTTTTCCTTACAATCTTTTTGCAAATGTTTACACTTTGGGCGCGTATTGCTTTTCGCGAAAAGCGCGAAAAGTACGATAAACGCAAACAGCCAAGTGAGGTAGTCGGTAAAAAGGTAAAAGTCGATATTGACAAGAGTTTACAGCTACCTGAAGAAAAGGAGAAGAAAACGCCTTTTCAGGTTTTTTGCGGTGTGGTCAGCGGAATAAAATACGAAAATAATCAAGAGCAGCATACTTACGTTACGGGATTGGATTTGCCGTACAATACTTTCAGCGGCGTAGTTACCGCTGTTGTCGTCAGGCGGGACGGTAGCGACGTTTGGGTTGTCGTGCCTGAAAATTATAAAATTTCCGATAAGGCTATAAAAAGCCGTGTCGAGCCTTACGAACCAAATGCTTCGATAGATAAAATCGTAAGATAAGTTCATTTGCAAAATAAAAAGAGAGAAGCGGTCGCTTCTCTCTTTTTTATTGTCGGGTTATTCTTGCAATACATTAAAAAGCGTGATAAAATAAATATATATTTAAAATTTTTCGAGAGAGTATGAAAATTATTAGAAAACTGTTAGACTGGAAAGTCTGGGTATTTACGATATTTCCTTTAATACTGCTTGCAGCGTGGCTTGGCGTATTGATTTATGTCTATGAAAAGTCAATATATGAAGCACCGCTTATTATCGGTGCGCAGATATTATTTATTTTTGCTATAATTTTAATTATAGTTCCATCAATTATTTTGCGGTTAAAGCAAAAAAAATATATTCGCGGCTTGTCTGCTGTCGTGTTTATGCTATGCTTTTTAGGTTTACAAATTGCTTTGATGACTATGACCCCAAGCCTAATTGACATAGCGCAGGAAGAAAGAAATCTATATCAAATTTATTATGAATCTTCTTATGATGATGCTGACCATTCGGAAAAGAGGGAGGCTTGGCGTATAGTTCGCGATAAAGAGTATAATTTGAGTTTTGCTATGTCGATGATGAATAACGCGAGCATGATTGGCATTGCTTTATCGGGAATTTGCTCTCAAAGTCATAAACGAAATAAAGATGAAGTTGAAAACCAAAGTACAGATAACAAAAGTAATGATTTATAACCAAAATATAATTCAGGTGGACATATGGACGATTGTAAAAGTGTTGCAATACTGACAGGTGCGACGGGCGGCTTAGGTTATGCCTTTATTAAAGAACTTGTTAAGGAACCCGTAGACGAAATATGGGCTGTAGGACGAAATGCGGACAGGCTTGACGAATTAGTAAAAGAATTTGGCGATAAAATAGTGCCGTTTCGTATTGATTTAACAAAGTCGGAAGAGATTAGTTCGTTTAATGAAATTTTGAAAGAGCGCAAACCGCATTTAGAATATTTAATTAATAATGCAGGTATTGCGCAGATGAAACCGTCGAAAGATTTAACAATAAGCGAAATAGAAAGTACGATTGACTTAAACTGCAAAGTGCCGACAATTCTTACAAATTTGTGCCTACCATATATGAAAAAGGGAAGTAAAATTGTCAATATATGCTCGGCGTCTGCTTTTCAACCTGTGCCGTACATAAATCTTTATGCTTCAACGAAGGCGTTTGAGCGCAGTTACTCCCGTGCTTTGAATGTGGAATTAAAACCTTTGGGCATAACCGTAACGGCTGTTTGTCCGAGTTGGATAGATACTGGAATGTTGGTAAAAGAAATAAACGGACACAAAGTTAAATTCAACGGTTTGGTTACTCCAGCTAAAGTTGCAAAAAGAGCAATTATAGATAGCAAAAAGGGAAAAGCTATGTCTGTTTGCACTTTCTACGTTAAATGTCAGCATTTAAACGTTAAACTTATGCCGCAGAAGCTAACAATGAAAATCTGGACGAAAAGCATTAAAAAATATTTGTAAATTATGTCTTATATTGAAATATATGTTTCCGAATATCCGTTTGAAGTTGAAAGCGATAGTATTTATCCTATTGAACGGCAGAACGAGATAAAATTATGCAAAAACAAGTCTGTTGCCGAGAATAAATTTTACGTTTGGAAGCTTTTGGAATACGCGGCCATTAAAGCAAAGGAACTGAACTTTTGCGATATAAAATTTTATAAAAATCCTAACGGCAAATGGCAGTGTGATAACTTCGAATTTTCCCTGTCGCATAGCGGAAATATCATTGCCGTTGCACTTTCAGACAAGCCCTTCGGAATAGATGTCGAATTAAAAAATGCGGCGCGCTTTGAAAAATTAAGTAATAAAATTTTAACCGAAGCCGAAAAGGAAAAGGTATTATCAATTCCGAAAATTAAACGCGGAGAAGCAATAAACAAGCTTTGGACTGTAAAGGAAGCCTCGTTCAAGTTGAGAGGTGCGGGCGCCTTTATTCCTAACAAAATTGAAACCTGGGGAAAAACCTTTGAAACAAAAACCGTTAAATCGGATAGCGGTGAAGAATACTTTTTGACAGTTGTTTCGTCAGATTTGCAAAGCACAGAATTAAATTTAACGCTAATGAACGGAGTGAAATATGGCGACGAGTAAAGATTATCTTGATTATTTATTGGAAAGGCTTGGAAACAATCCCGACGTGAGAATTCGCCCGATGATGGGGGAATATTTGCTGTATTTTAGGGATAAGCTTGTTGCCGATATATGCGACAACAGACTTTTAATTAAGCCCGTTTCGGCTGTTAAAGAGCTTGTTCCCGAAACTGAAATGCAACCGCCCTACGACGGAGCAAAACCGCATATTTACATCGAAGATATAGACGACGGCGAATTTGTTTTAAAGTTGTTTGAAACGGCTTATGCAAATCTGCCTGCGCCGAAACCGAAGAAAAAGAAGGCATAGTATGAAAATAATCGACGCGCATGCGCACGTTGCGCAATATATTTCGGGCTTCACTTCAAGGGGAGAGCTTCGCGCCGTCGGCGGCGGTAGAGCGCGGTACTCAACGGGTGAGACGTTTCAGATGTTTCCGCTCGAAATGGGTGATATAGGAGTTTCGCCCGAAGCGCTTTTAAACGTTATGGATAAAAACGGAGTGGAAAAGGCTGTGCTTTTGCAGGGCAACTGGCTGGGTTTTCATAATGAATACACCTACGAAGCCGTTAAAAAATACCCTGGCCGCTTTGTCGGAGCTGGAACATATGACCCGTTTTGCGTAAAGATTGACGAAATAAGAAAACATCTTTTTGACGATTTGGGATTTAAAATCGTTAAATTCGAGCTATCGAACGGTTCCGGGCTTATGGCAAATCATTTGCCTGTATATCTTGACGGTGCAGTAATGAACGGGTGTTACGCTCACGCCCGAGAGAAGGGGCTGACTGTAAACCTCGATATAGGCAGACCTAACAATGTCTGTTGGCAGGTTGATGCAGTTGCCGCCGCAGTTTCAAAATATCCGCAGATAAATTTTGTAATCTGCCATTTGCTATCCCCGCAAAAGGGCGACGGCGAAATTTTGAAAACTGCGCTTGAAAAGCTCGTTAAACCCAACGTATATTTCGATATAGCCTCGCTTGCAAGCAATCAAAAACTCGAAGTTTATCCTTACCCGACGGCAGTCGAGCATTTAAAATGTGCAAAGTCGGTGGTTGGTGCGGACAGGCTGATGTTCGGTTCGGATATGCCCAGTACGCTTTCACACGATAGTTATGCTCACCTTGTCGATTATATCGTAAACAGCAGCGTATTCAATAAAGCCGAGCTTGACGATGTTTTCTACAATACGGCACAAAAAATTTATTTTAATATTTAATAAAAAGCCCCTTTTAACGAGGGGCTTTTGCTATAACTTAAACTTATACATCTGATAACTATTTTGAAAATGCTAAGCGTTTATCTGTGGTTTGTTTTATTTGATTACGAATATTCCACTGTGATATAATCAATTTGAACAAAATATATTCATATAGTGTTAAGGAGTAGTTATGAGTTACGTAGAAAGAGTGTTAGAAAATTTAAAGAAACAAAACCCCAATGAACCCGAGTTTCATCAGGCGGCAACCGAGATATTGACGACGCTTGCGCCCGTAGTAGAAAGGCACCCTGAATACGAGGCGGCGGGGCTTTTGGAAAGGTTTGTCGAGCCTGAAAGGGTTATTATGTTCCGTGTGCCCTGGGTCGACGACAGCGGAAAGGTGCGCGTAAATAAGGGCTACCGCGTCCAGTTCAACAGCGCAATAGGGCCCTATAAGGGCGGGTTGAGGTTTCATCCTTCGGTAAATTTATCCATTATCAAATTT
>JAIDRY010000009.1 GCA_029061465.1 Clostridia bacterium | reverse complement strand
CTATTATATAATGAATTGTGAAAAAAATAAAGCGTTTATTATGGTATATTTTACCCGTGATTAAAAAAAATGAAATTTTGTGCAAGTTTAAACGCGCTTTGCGGAGTAACTTTGCCGCTCTTTACGTCGGATATACAGCCGTAAATATATTCCACTAACCGTGCTAGTCTTTCTTCGCCTATGGCGCGGGCGGCTTCACGCCCCTTCTTTACGCCGTATTCCTTCATCTTAAGAAGCGTTGCAAGCTCTTTGTCGCTATCATTAGAGCTAAGCATTACAAGCGAATTTTTGAAATAGTTAAACAGTCCGCTGAGCACGTAAGCTTCGTCGCCCGATTTTGTAATAAGCTCGTCCGCTATGAGACAAAATTTAGTGTAGTCACCGCGGGCTACCGCGCCGGTAAGCTCGTATAATCTGAAATCCGCGTCCTTGAAAATAAGTTCCTCAACGTCGTTTAAAGTAATTTCACCCGTTCCCACGTAATCGATAAGCTTGTTCACTTCTACGGAAACGCGCGCCATATCGCAAAGGCAATACTCCGCAACGGCGCTGCACGCCTGTGCGGAAATGTTTACACCCGCGCGGTGCATAGTTAAGTAAACCCACTTTGCAACCGTGTCGGGTTCGGCTTTGCCGCAATCGATAAAAGTAACGGCGTGCTTGCGCTTTAAATCCGCCCCTTTCTTCCCGCCGACGTTGACGATAATAAGTATCGAATCGGGAGGAAAGTCCTCGAAAAGGGGCTTTAAATAATTTTCATACTCACTTTCCGACGGATAAAATTCGGTTACCTTAACTATTCTTTTGGGCGCCATAAACGGATAATTTTTCAGCGCCGAAATAAGAGAGGTGATATTACTCCCCTTTAAGCTTTCGCCGTCGAAAGCCGTGTAGTTTAACTCCGGCATCTCCAAAAAGGCGGACTTTATCTGCTGTTCGCCGTTTAAACGGAAATATGCGTCGTCGCCCTCCAGGAGGTAGATTTGCTTTGCGCCCTCCTGAATAGAACTTTTAAGCTCGGTATATTTCATAACTCACCTCACACGCCGTCAAATAATTTCAAAAACTCTTTCATAGCATACGACAGCGCCGCGTGCTTTGCAATTACTATACCTATGCCGCGTGCGGGTAGCGGCGGACAAACGCTTAGTTCGATAAGCTCACCGCTTGCAAATTCGTCCAGACAGTATTCGCGCGGAATACAGCCAAGCCCCATTCCCTTTATTACAAGCTTTTTCATTAAATCCCAGTTTGCCACTTCCGTATCGGGTGCAAGGCTTATCCCCAAATTTTCGCAGAACGCGGAAAGGGCTTTACGGGCAACCGTATTTTCTTCTATGAACATCAACGGATAATCCCTGAGACTTTCAAGCGAGATTTCTACGCCCTTTAAATGCTCGTATTTTGCCCCTGCAACAAACGCGTCGTTGAGGTGCCCCACCGTTCCGTAAAAATTCACGTCGTCGTCATCGAGGGGAAGATTTATAAAGGCAATATCACACCGCCCCTCTTTAAGCTGACTTAAAGTGTAGGGCGAAGTAGACGAAATGAGTTCAAGCTTTACGGCGGGATATTTTTCGTTGAAGGCGGCAAGTTTGTCCGAAAGAAAATGCGAAAATATAGAATCGGTTGCGCCTATCCTTATTCTGCCAGTCGCGGTGGTTTTAAGCTCCGACACCTTGCTTTCCGCGTCGTCCAAAAGGTTTAACGCTTCTTCAACCTGTTTAAAAATGAGTTTACCCGCCGCAGACAAATCCATTCCCCTGTGCGTGCGGTTGAAAAGATTTACGCCGAGCTGATTTTCAAACTGCTTGACCGACTGCGACACTGCGGGCTGTGAAATAAACAGCTCCTGCGCCGCCTTTGTCAGACTTCCGCATCTTGCAACAGTATAAAACACTCTGTAAAATTCCAAATTTATCATAAGCTTACCTTATTTACCCACGCAGAATTTTTCAAATACGGTTGAAATAATTTCTTCCGTTGCCGTTTCGCCCGTTATTTCACCGAGCGCGTCCCACGCGTCCTTTAAGTCTACCGCAACTAAATCGAGAGTGAGCGTAGCTATTCCGTCAAACGCAGAGTTTAAAGACTGTTCTGCGCGAAGTAGCGCTGAAAAGTGGCGCTCTTCCACTATATACGCTTTATCTAAAGAAAACTCACCGACGGCGCTTTGGGCTATAAGTTTTTTTAATTGCTCAATCCCCTCCCCCGTCTTTGCCGAAACGCATATATCCGCGGTTTTGCCCGGCTTCTTTATATCTGATTTATTGAAAACTTTAATTACTTTTCCGCTTGCTTCTTCTGAAAATTCTTCGTTGCAGTCGGTTATAAAAAGCACTATATCGGCACATTTAATTGCATTTTTTGCGCGCTCGATACCTATACTCTCGACCTCGCCTGCGCTTTCGCGTATGCCCGCCGTATCGGTAAGATTATATTTTACTCCGTCAATCTCGATACAGCCCTCAACCACGTCGCGCGTTGTTCCCGCAACAGACGAAACTATTGCTCTGTCATAGCCGAGTAAAGCGTTTAAAAGCGAGCTTTTTCCGGCGTTCGGTTTGCCGCACAGTGCGACGGTAACGCCGTCCTTTATTTTTTTACCGCTCTTATAGCTTGAAGCAAGCCCGCTCACAAGTCCGCGGATTTCGTCAAGCTTTTTGCTAATCCCCTGTAAATCGGCTCCGTCGGAGTCCTCCTCGGGGTAATCAATCTCGACAGCAACTTCCGCAAGCACGTCTTTGAGCTTGTTCTGTACATCTACCACCTCGCGCGTGAGCTTTTCGGTATACATCATACTGCCCGCACGGACGAGTGCAAGGCTTTCCGCATTAATCATATCCGCCATACCTTCCGCGGAGGACAGAGACAGCTTACCGTTTAAAAACGCACGCTTGGTGAACTCGCCCCGTTCTGCGGCGCGCGCACCTAGAGACAGGCATTTTTTAAGTATTCCGCGCGCTATCTGCACGCCGCCGTGGCAGTGAAACTCGACTATATCCTCACCCGTGAATGAACGCGGCGCTTTAAAGTAAACCATAAAGCCGTAGTCGGTAAAGCCTTCGCCTGAAATATTGCCCGCGTACATATAGTTGGGGGTATATTCTTCCTTTTGGGCGGCAAACATTTTTTTCGCAATGCTTAAAGCCTCTTTGCCGCTGAGTCTTATTATAGCCACGCCGCCTGTGCCGTGCGCGGTGGAAATTGCCGCTATGCAATCGTACATATCAACCTCTGGGGTATAATTTAAACTTATATTCTTCAATAAAAATTATAACACCCGAATTTGCGGTTGTAAAGAAAAAAAGCGCTTTTTGCCGTAACTCGCATATTTCCGCGAACGAACCCGGGTTACTTTAGCATAGCGGGATATGGATATTATTTACACCAAAACCATAATTTTTTTAAATAAATTACGTAAAACGCTTGCTCGTTACGCCGCGTAATAAATTATAATATTTTCAAGGAGTATTTTATGGCAAAGTATAAAGCTATTCCGCAAGGATATATGACAGTCGGCGAAGTCGCAAGGAAAATGGGTGTAACCGTTCGGGCATTGCAATATTATGACCGCGAGGGGCTATTTAGTCCGTCTTGCATCAGTGACGGCGGACGGCGTTTGTATAATGATGAAGATTTAGTTAAACTGCATCAAATACTTACTCTTAAATCTTTAGGTTTTTCATTTGATGAAATAAAAAACCGTTTAATTACTGTTGACACACCTCAAAAAGCAATAGACGCATTGACCGAACAAAGCATTGCTATACAAGAGCAAATAAATTCACTAAAGCAATCTCTACAAGCAATCGAAGCATTGAAATTGGAAGTCATACAAATGCATACCGTTGATTTCAAAAAATACGCAGACATTATCATCAACTTGCAAATGGGAAACAAGTATTACGGTCTTATAAAATATTTTGATGACGATATGCTTGATTATTGTCATAAACGTTTCGATAAGAAAAGCGGGCATGCATTTATAGACAAATTCAATATGATTTTAGAGAAAGTCAAATCCGCTATAAATAACGGTATTCCGCCCGACAGCGAGCAAGGACAGATTATTGCAAAAGAATTTTGGCAACTTATAACGGAGTTTACCGATGGCGATATGGGTATGTTGCCGCAATTATTGAACCTGTCAAACACGCAGGCAAACGATAGCGGATACAGCAATATGCAAAGCGTATTAAGCACTTTCATTGAGCCTGCGCTTGAGGCTTACTTCAATACTGAAGGTATAAACCCTTTCGAGGTAACCAATGAGTAATATAATCGAAATCAAGGGATTGAAAAAGAGTTATGGCACCAACACCGTGCTAAACGGTATTGACTTAGTCGTGCATAAAGGTGAAATATTTGCCTTGCTCGGTGCGAACGGTGCAGGAAAAACAACCACTTTGGAATGTATCGAAGGTTTACGCATCTACGATAGCGGAAATATAACCGTAAACGGAAAAATAGGTATTCAGTTACAGTCATCCGCATTGCAAGCCCATATTAAACCTATGGAAGCCGTCAACCTTTTTGCAAAATGGAACAAAACTGTACCCGATAACGAAATGCTTAAATCTCTCGGAATATACGAACTTTCCAAAAAGAAATATGCGGAATTATCTACCGGTCAAAAACGCAGATTGCACCTTGCTCTTGCCCTTATCGGCAACCCCGATATTATATTTCTTGACGAACCGACGGCAGGGCTTGACGTTGAGGGGCGCGTATCGCTACACGAGCAAATCCGCGCGTTAAAATCACAGGATAAAACGATAATTCTTGCAAGCCACGATATGGCGGAAGTCGAAGATTTATGCGATAGGATAGCCGTTTTAAGGGACGGAAAGATTGCTTTTGTCGGAACGGTTGACGAATTTACTGCTACCCACGGCAAAAGACATATTATTCGAATTAAGACTGCCGACGGGCAAAAATATTACGAAACGGAAAATATAACGGAAACGTTATTTGCGGTATTGACAGAGTACAAACAAAAAGGAATATCAATATCCGAAATACAGACGGATAGAATATCGCTTGAACAAAATTTTATAAACGTTGTGAGAGGTGCGGATTAATGAGAGCTTTATTCTACGGAATCGGTTTGCAATTTAAGTTTGATATACGCAGTAAAAGTATGCTTATTACTTGCTATTTAGTGCCTTTGATATTCTTCTTTTTTATGAGCGGCATATTTACGTCGATTGATACGACGGTTACAAAAACGCTTATATCTTCTATGACAGTATTTACTATAACAATGAGCGCTTTAATGGGATTGCCGCCCGCGCTTGCAGAAATTTACGCAACTGACATTAAAAAAGTATATAAGGCAAACGGTGCGCCGATATGGTTTGGAATAATAACGCAGTTCATTTCTTCCTTTATCCATACAGTTGTAGTTTGTCTGATTATTTTTGCATTATCGCCGCTTGTATTCAAAGCGGAATTACCGTCCGGATTGTTATGGTATTTTTTATCGCTAATAACGCTACTTGCGGTAACGTTGGCTATCGGTTGTATTATAGGCTTGTTATTTAAGCAGCAAGCAAAGTTGACGATGATAGCAATGATAATATTTCTACCGTCAACAATGCTGTCGGGTATTATGTTCCCCGCAGAAATGTTGCCGCAGTTTATGCAATACATTGCTTATGCCTTTCCCGCAACAATAGCATTTAAGGCGATGACAAATTTTCAAGTTTGGCACATTCCCGTATTGCTTGCCGTCTTTGCGGTTCTTTGCGGAGTTATCGCATTACTGTTAAAATTTAAGATTAAACATTAATGCGTCAAAACAAAAAAGCTCTTGGACGATTCCGTCCAAGAGCTTTTTATTCTGCTTGAATGTGCAACTCTTATTAAATATCGAACGGGTCGGAATTATTATTGCCGTTGCCGCCCGAATTGCCGCCGCCGTACTCCGAGAAGGGGTCCTGCGGAGAGTTTGCTTCGCCGTTGCCTGCACCGCCTTGCGGATTTTGGTTTTGGTAGCCGTTATTGCCGTACGGGTCGTTATAGCCGCCGCGCGAATAAGGATTTTGATTGTACGGATTGTTGTCGTAGTACTGCCGCGAATACTGCTGATATGCCCTGTACTGCCTTTCCTGCTCGCGGCGCATAAACTCGCGGTAGTTCATTCCCGTGTTGTTGCGGAGAATGAAAATTAGTATTCCCTGAATGGGGAAAAGCACGCTCGTTACGGTGAAAAGCACATAACGCCTTGCCGCAAAAGTCTGGAAGAATGCAGAGAACACGAGCACCTGCAAAACGAGGAATATTAACTCAACCCACGTCAGAATATATTTGTCAAGACATTCAAAACACCAAGCTGCCCAGGCAAGCTCTACTGGAACGTCCTTTAAAACGTAAGTGGGAATAGAATAGCCGTAGTAAAATTCTTCAATCTGTTCGTATATACAGCCTGCATCAAGCAGCTTAAACTGCGCAACGTAAAATACTACGTATCCTATGGCGAGCAATAATTCGAGCACAGCCGCCGCAATGGAAAGATAACGCGTATCTACACCTTTGAACGCGCGGTTTTTTTGACCGCATACGCCTATATAATACGTATTTAAGAAAGGCACAAACGCCATCCACCTGTTTTTGTAGCCCTCGCGCCCCGCGATGACGAAAAGTCCCACCGCCTGAAACACGAAAACAACTAAAAAGCACAGCCCGCCCACAATAAACGGCACGTACCATTTATCGGTATTCACAAACTGTAACGCAATATTTGCGTATTCAAAAAAATCCATAAACGGGTATCTCCCTTAATCCGTTATATAATTATATTTGACTAAATTGTAAATTATAAAATCGCAATGTGAAAAACGCGTTAAAATTATTTAAACAGCTCGAAGCCGTACTCGACTTTTTCAAGCGTAAGCCCCTTTGCCGGCATTGTTCTGCCTACCGCTTCTCTGTCGCCCTCGCTTAACGAACGGATTATTTCCTCTTCCGTAAGCGCGCCTTCCGCAAAGTTTATAAGAGTGCCGACGAGCGTGCGAACCATATTGTATAAAAATCCGTTGCCCTCTACGAAGATATCGACGCTCGTTACGCCGTCCACCGCTTGCGTTTGTACTTTCACAGAATAGACCGTGCGCACGGTTGTCTTTACCTGCGAGCCGCTTTTGCAGTAAGCTTTAAAATCGTGCTCGCCCTCGAAAAGGCTTGCGGCGTAT
>JAIDRY010000089.1 GCA_029061465.1 Clostridia bacterium | reverse complement strand
GTTTTGGAAGGCGTCATGATGATGGGCAAAACCTGTATGGCTACCGCCGTGCGCGACCCTAACGGCGAAATTCAGATTGAAGCAAAGCGTCTGAATAAGAGCGAAGGGTTAAAAAAGGCTTCAAAAATTCCTTTTGTGCGCGGCGTGGTCAATCTTTTCAATTCGCTCATTCTCGGCACAAAAACGCTTATGCGCGCCGCAACCGTTTACGGCGACGACGATGAGGACGCCGGCAGAATTCAGAAATGGCTCGCCGAAAAATTCAAGGTCAGCGCAATGGACGTTCTGACGATGATTTCGGCAATACTCGGAATTGTGCTTGCGATAGGCATTTTTATTTTCCTGCCCCGCTTTTTAATCTCTATTATTCCTCCCGTGCAGGGCAATGTGTGGGAGTACGTGCTTTTGGGCGTATTTAAGCTGGTAATATTTCTTGCCTACCTCGGCGCGATACTCGCGTTAAAGGATATACGCAGGCTCTACCAGTACCACGGCGCGGAGCACAAGACGATTAACGCGTACGAGCACGGCGTTGAGCTTACGCCCGAAAACGTAAAGGAAAGCAGCCGCATACACGACAGATGCGGAACTTCGTTCCTCTTTATAGTTCTTTTAATTAATATAGTAATGATATCCGTGGTAACGTGGGCTTTCCACACCTACGTTTTCAGCGTGGAAAACGGCGCCCTGAAATTCTTTATAAACCTCGGAATAGAAATAATCCTGCTGCCGCTCATTGCGGGCGTGTCGTACGAGATATTGAAACTACTTGCAAAGTTTGATAATAAGTTCGTTATGATATTCAAAGCGCCCGGTATGCTGTTGCAAAAGACGCTTACCACGCGCGAGCCCGACGAGGATATGATTGAAGTGGCGATAGCCGCATTCAATAAAGTGCTTGAAATGGACGCGGACGAAACCGTGCCCGAAACGACTTTCATAACGGGCGGCATACTTTCAAAAATGCTTGCGGAAACCGTTAAAAAGTTCGAGACCGCGGGCATAGACGCGAGCGACGCGGAGTGGATATATTCCCTCGTTTTAGACGTCAAGCGCAGCGAGCTTAAAAACGAGCGCACGGTAAAGC
>JAIDRY010000088.1 GCA_029061465.1 Clostridia bacterium | reverse complement strand
TTATTATTTTTTACGAGGTGATTTATGAAAAGGGAAGGCAACATTAAAATTTCAAGTGAAAATATGATGCCAATTATCAAAAAGTGGCTCTATTCCGATAAAGACATATTTTTAAGAGAAATCGTTGCAAACGGCATTGACGCTATTACAAAGTTTAAAAAACTGGTTTCAATGGGCGAAGCGTCCGAAACCGGTGAAGAGTATTGCATAAAAATCTCAGTTGATAAAAAGGAAAAAACTTTGACCGTTGAAGACAACGGCATAGGAATGACTGAGGAAGAAGTAGAAAAATACATTACTCAGATAGCTTTTTCAGGTGCATCGGATTTTATACAGAAATATGAAAAGGCCGGCGGTGACGGAATAATAGGACATTTCGGTCTTGGCTTTTACTCGGTTTATATGGTTTCGGAAAACGTAGAAATTTTCACGAAATCGTATAAGAATACCTCAGCCATTCACTGGGTAAGTGACGGAAACGCAACGTACAGTATTGAAGAATGTGACAAAGCCGAGCGCGGAACGAAAATCGTGCTTCATATTGCTGCAGAAGAAAAGGAATTTCTTGACGAGAACCAAATCAAAGACCTTGTAAGAAAGTATTGCGCGTTTATGCCTTATAACATTTACGTATCGTTTAAGGGCGATGGGAAGGACGAGCCGTTAAATACGACAGTACCGCTTTATTCTAAGACTCCTAAGGATTGCACCGACGAAGAGTATAAAAAATTCTACACCGACACGTTTATGGATTTTAACGAGCCGATGTTCTGGGTGCATCTGAATATGGATTACCCTTTCAAATTGAAAGGTATTTTATATTTCCCCAAAGTCAAAAACAAGCTTGAGCTCGAACGCGGAAAAGTTAAATTATATTGCAATCAGGTATTCATCGCCGACAATATCAAAGAAGTTATACCCGAATTTTTAATGCTTTTAAACGGCGTAATTGATTGCCCTGATATTCCGCTTAACGTTTCCCGCAGCTTCCTGCAAAATGACCGTGAAGTACAGAAGATTAGCAAGCACATTACAAAGAAGGTTGCGGATAAGCTTGTTTCTTTATTTAAAAACGACCGTGAGAAATTGGAAAACAGTTGGGACGACATTGCCAATTTCATAAAATTCGGCTGTATCAAAGACAATGATTTCTATGAAAAGGTTAAAGATATAATCATATATAAAGATTTAAACGGCAAATATTTGGGATTTAATGACTTGGTTCCTAATGAAAGCAATGAAAATATTAAGCCCGAAGATAAAAAGCCTACCACAGTATATTACGTTTCCGATGAAAAACAGCAAGCGCAATATATTAAGCTTTTTAAGAGTGAGGGACTAAACGCAATCCTTTGCGATAATTTTATTGACCCGCATTTCCTGAGCTTTATAGAATATAAGGCACCCGACAAACTCAAATTTATGCGTATAGACGCCGATGTAGACGGAGCATTAAAGAGCGGAGAAGGAACGGAAGACGGCGTTTTAGTCGACATATTCAAAAACGCAATAAATGACGATAAGCTCACTTTTAAAACCGAAGAACTAAAAAATATAGAAGTACCCGCAATAATAGTAGTCGACGAATATATGCGCAGATACAGCGAAATGGGGCAATATTACGGAATGAGCGAAGGAGAACCCGCTCAAACCGTAATAATTAACAAAGCAAACGGCGTAGTAGAAAAGATAAAAGAGCTTGAAGAAGAAAAGCAAAAATTTGTGGCACGGTACATATATTCGCTTGCGCTTGCTTCGTTCAAAAAGTTATCACCTGAAGAGCTTGACAACTTCCAGCACGACAGCTTAACGTTGTTATCAAATTATATAAAATAATAAACTAACGGATTTGCCGCTCCTATAATAGGAGCGGCAAATTTTATCTCTAAATTCTTAAAAATATTTCCTTTTTTTTACAATTGACTATTGAAAAAAGCATTATTATATGATAGAATATAATAGATATGAAATGCGCTACTCCCTTGGCTGAACGCCTGAAAAATTTTCACGGCGGAACGGAATATCATGCTTATGAAATTTTCGGTTGCCATAAGTACGCAGAAGACAAATATCTATTCCGTGTATGGGCACCACACGCCGAGAAAGTAGAACTTACGGGAATTTTTTTCGGCGAAGAAAAAGATATCCCCATGCAAAGGCTTTGTGACGGAGAATGTTACGAAGTAACCGTTTCGGCAAGGGCGGGGGACAAGTACGGCTTTTTAATTTATACTCTTGATAGCAGAAAGATATTCAAGTGCGACCCTTACGCTTTTAAGTCGGATTTTTCGAATTCATATTACTCGGTAATATGTGATTTACCCGAATTGTCGGAATATTCTCCGCTATTGTCCAAGCATAATTACGACGAGGCAATGAATATATACGAAGTTAATCTGCTTTCATGGAAACGTCACGTGGATAACGGATATTATTCGTTTTCAGACCTTAAAAACGAGCTCGTGCCCTACGTAAAAAAGTTAGGATATACGCACGTCGAATTTATGCCGGTAACCGAATACCCGTTTGACGGAAGTTGGGGTTATCAGGTAATAGGATATTTTTCAGTTATATCACGGCTGGGCACACCCGAAGAATTTAAATCGCTTATAGATGCTTTTCACACAGCAGGAATAAAGGTTATTCTCGATTGGGTGCCGGCGCACTTTCCAAAAGACGACTGGGCTTTATACGAGTTTGACGGGCAACCACTGTACGAATGTCCTCTGTGGGACAGAATGGAACATAAAGGATGGGGAACACGTCGGTTCGATTACGGCAGAGGTGAGGTTGACAGTTTTTTAATTTCAAGTGCATTGTTTTTTATTGATAAATATTCAATTGACGGATTGCGTGTAGACGCGTTTGCTTCAATGATATATTTGAATTACGACAGAACCGGAGCAGATTTCACACCAAACGTTTTCGGGGAAAACATAAACCTCGAAGGCGTGGCGTTTTTAAAAAAATTTAACA
>JAIDRY010000087.1 GCA_029061465.1 Clostridia bacterium | reverse complement strand
ATATAATACATTCAAACCTATAAAGAGTGTGCGAGGGAACGGCCCTGCGACCACACAGCAACCTGCAAGATTGCAAGGTGCTAACGCCGTACCGATGGGAAAAATAACTCACTACTCCTTATCGGTTGCGGTAAGGAGATTTTTTATGAAAAAGTTTTTTACAAGTGAAAGCGTGACGGAAGGTCATCCCGATAAACTGTGCGACGGAATTTCCGACGCGATAGTAGACGAAATTTTAAAGCACGACCCCTACGCAAGGTGCGCAGTGGAATGTTGCGCCGCGTACGACAGACTGCTTATTATGGGCGAAGTAACTACGACGGCAAAAGTCGATTACGAAAAGATAGCGAGAGCGAAAATTAAGGAGACGGGATATATTCACGGTTCTTTCGCATACGATGAGTGCCGCGTGGACGTTGCAGTTCACACTCAAAGTGCGGATATTGCAATGGGTGTTGACAGAGCTGACAGCGCGGATATACGCGACAGCTTCGGCGCGGGCGACCAGGGTATGATGTTCGGTTACGCCTGCCGCGAAACGGAAGAGCTTATGCCCCTACCTATCTCTCTTTCACACAGGCTTGCAAAAAGGCTGACGGAAGTGAGAAAGAACGGAACTCTCCCCTACCTCCGTCCCGACGGCAAAACGCAGGTTACCGTTGAGTACGACGGAAAACTGCCCAAGAGAATAGACACGATAGTAATTTCCGCACAGCACAACACAAAGGTTACGCAGGAACAGCTTAAAGAAGATATTATAAAGCACGTTATAAGCATAGTGCCCAAACAGCTTTTGGACAAAGACACGAAGTACTTTATTAACCCCACTGGACGGTTTGAAATAGGCGGACCTGAAGGCGACAGCGGACTTACGGGAAGGAAGATTATTGTCGACACGTACGGCGGAAGATGTGCGCACGGCGGCGGCGCTTTTTCAGGCAAGGACGCAACAAAGGTTGACCGCTCGGCGGCGTATATGGCAAGATATATCTGTAAAAATCTTGTTGCCGCGGGACTGTGCGACGAGGTAGAATTGCAGGTTGCGTACGCGATAGGCGTGGCCAAACCCGTTTCGGTATTTATAGATACATACGGTACGGGCAAGCTTCCCGACGGAGAAATAGCCGATATAGTGGTAAAAGTATTCGACCTGCGCCCCTACTCCATTATCGAAACCTTAGAACTTAGAAAACCCGTCTTTTCACAGACTTCCGCTTACGGACATTTCGGTAAAAGCGGGCTGCCCTGGGAGAGATTAACCAAAGTCGAAGATTTGAAAAAATATTTATAATGCGCATAAAAAAATGCCGTCGCAATGACGGCATTTTTTATTATGTTTTATTAATATGCTCTTGCAAATATTACGACGTGCTTTGCGGGTTTTTTGCAGACGGCGCATTTTTCGGTTGTCTCGCCCTCGGCGTATACCCTTGCAGTTGCGGCGGTTTGCACTTTTATTTTATCCTCGCACTCGCGGCAACCGCACCAGCCCGCTTTAACGAAATTGCCCTTTTCAACCCCGTCCAAAATTCCGTCCATATCGTCGGCGTAAGTAATTCTTTGGTCTCTTCTTACACGCGCCGCTTCCAGCATATCCTTTTGAACGGTTTGCAAAAGTGCGGTAATTTCTTCGACTATATTATCAAGCTTGACGGCTTGCTTTTCAAGAGTGTCGCGGCGGAATATAAGCGCCTTGCCCTCCTCTATATCGCGGGGTCCGAGCTCTATTCTTAAAGGTACGCCCTTCATCTCCCACTCGTTAAACTTCCAACCGGGGCTTTGTTCGCCGTCGTCAAGCTTTACGCGCACACCCGATTTTATAAGCTTCTGTTCAACCTCGGCGCAGGTTTCTAAAACCCCGCCCTTTTTAGCGGCAATGGGAACTATTACGACCTGAACGGGCGCAACCTTGGGAGGAAGCATTAAGCCCCTTTCGTCGCCGTGAGCCATAATGAGCGCACCGATAAGGCGCGTTGAAACACCCCAGCTCGTAGTATATGCAAGCTTTAAAGCTCCGTCCTTGTCGAGATATTTTATATCGAAAGCCTTTGCAAAGTTTTGTCCCAAATAGTGCGAAGTGCCCGCCTGCAAGCTTTTGCCGTCCTTCATCATTGCTTCCATTCCGTAGGTTGCAACAGCGCCCGCAAACTTTTCCTTTTCGGTCTTCTTGCCGGTGATTACAGGGATTGCCAGACAGGTTTCGGCAAACTCTTTATAAACCCCGAGCATCTTCATTGTTTCTTCAACCGCCTCTTCCTCGCTTGCGTGGGCGGTATGCCC
>JAIDRY010000086.1 GCA_029061465.1 Clostridia bacterium | reverse complement strand
CCAAAATACCGCGCGTGTTCTTGAAAGCCGCGCTCACGCAAATGGTGAACATCGCTAAGGAGGAAGGCATTTCCGTAATCGACGAAGCTGCCCTTGAAATAATCAACGACAAACGCAGAAAAGAGAAAAAGAAATAAATTGCATAATAAGAAAGCGGGCTTTCGCCCGCTTTCTTATTATGCGCTTTCGGTTGCGCCTGTAGGTTTTCTTTCGTATTTCTCTAACAATTCCGATAAGTTCAAAACATTGCGGCATTTCAACCGTATTTCTATTTCACCGCTTTCGTGTATCAAAATATTTTCGATAAGTTCAACAACTATATCGCGCGTGAGCTTTTCTACCCCGTCATACTTTTTAAAAGCGGAAACAAACTCCTTTGCGAAGCCTTCTATTTCAAACGTTTTTACTTCGCTTTCAATCCGCTTTATCTCCTCTTCACTTTTCATTGCCAGCGTTTCATACTTTTCTTTTAAAGCCAGATACTGCTCCCTTCCTATTAGCCCGCTTTTATAGTCCGGATAAATATCAACAAGAATTTTGTTTGCCTTGTCAAGCTCCTGACGCTTAGCGATAATTAAAGCGTTGAGGCGCTTAGTTCTGTCGCTGTTTTTAAGCTCTTTATTAATTTTATCCGCTAATCTATCGAAGTTTACCGCAAGCTTAATATACCTGTTTAAAAACGAAAGGACCGCCTCCTCCAAAACCTTCGCGCGTATTGCGTGCTTGGTGCAGAGGTGATTTTTTTTGTATGATGAACACACGTAATATTCGTAGATTTTCGTCCCCTGCTTTACCGTGCGTTTTTGCATTGCACGGCCGCAATCGGCGCACTTGATAAACCCCGACAGTACGGAAAGCTTACCTTTATTCGGACTTATTCTCGTATCTCGTTTCAAGAGGGACTGAACCTTATAGAAATCCGATTTGGATATTATAGGCTTGTGTGTGTTTTCAACCACTATTCTGTTTTTGCTTTCGACTGCTTTTGAAACGTGGATTTTGTAACTTATAACTTCATTCTTTTTCTGGACGAGATTGCCGATATATAATTCGTTAGTGAGAATTCTGCGCACCGTGGAATCGTTCCATAATCCGCTTCCTCTATGCAGTTTTTTGTAAGCGGTCGGGTTGGGAACTTTACGTTCGTTCAGCTCCCTCGCTATGCCTAATATGCTGTTTCCGCCGATAAACTTTTCGTATATCGAGCGCACGATTTCCGCAGCCGGTTCATCAATAATCAGTTTGTTGTGGTCGGTTTCGTCCTTCTTATAGCCGTAAGCCGCAAACGAGCCGATAAACTTGCCCTGTCTGCGCCTTATGTCAAGCGCTGAGCGCACCTTCATAGAAATGTCGCGACAGTACTCGTCGTTTATAATATTTTTAAACGGTACTATTATGTTATTTACCGAGGAAGGGTTTTCAGTTCCATCAATCATATCGTTTACCGAAATGAAGCGGATTTTGAAAAGCGGAAAAACCGTTTCAAGATATTTACCCGCTTCAACGTAATTTCTGCCGAAACGCGATAAGTCTTTTACGATAACGCAATTTATTTTTTTAGTCGTTATATCCGCCAACATTCGCTGAAATGCTGGGCGTTCGAAATCCGTTCCGCTCCAACCGTCGTCAATATAATAATCGTAGAGATTAATTGCAGGGTGTTCGGCAACAAACCGCTCTAAAATGGCTTTCTGCGTGCCGACGCTTTCGCTTTCTAACTTGTCGCCGTCCTCCCTCGATAAACGAATATACAGCCCCGCGTTCCACTCAAAAGATGGCGCAAAGACTGTATCGTAGGTTTGATATTTGCTTGTTCTTGCCATATGTACTTCGATTGCAGACATTGACACTTTAACACATATGCATTTTACATCAATGCCGAATTAATCGCAACCTTTTTAACTTATTCTCCTTATAGCAATTTTTACCAATGCGTTCTCCATTGTTGTCGCATCGGGATTATCCGAAAAAACTACTCTAACGCGCCTGTCTTTAAGCTGAAAAGAATACGTATTCTTCAACACATTTGCTTGCACGGCGTCTAAAAGTTTATCGGCTTTTTTGTCTGTTCCATTTTTCATATTTTGATTTTTCCCTCTCTTTTAGTTGTTTATACTCAAACATTGTATTAATCTGGTTTACTATAATTGTATTTGTTCGCTGTTACAATGCTTTTCTGGTGTTCTTTGG
>JAIDRY010000085.1 GCA_029061465.1 Clostridia bacterium | reverse complement strand
AAATTGCACCGTAAAGCAACCCGAGGGGGAATTCGTCCGCGGAGAGATTGAAGTCTTTTGCCGTGTAATATTTGAGAAGCGGATTTTTGTCGTATCTTTTACTGAAAGCGAATTTATCTGCAATGGCGGCAAAAGATAAAAGCAATAAAGTTATAAAAAGTACAGCCGAAGCTACTATTAAAATAATTAACCAAGTTTCCATAATATTATAAACGGCGCGGCAAATTGCCGCGCCGCAATTTAATTTATTTTATACGATATACTTGCTGTCGAACGAGGGAGCGGAATCCATTTCCTTTTTCTGCCCCTCGTAGCCCTTTTTGCCGAGAAGCGCAAAGGTTGCCTTTTTGCCGTTTTCAACGCCGGGCTGGTTAAAGGTGTTAATGTTCAAAAGTGCGCCCGTGTACGCCGTCTGCATTTCAAGAAGGAACATAAGCTGACCGAGCGTGAACGCGTTTACTTCGGGAAGATTGATTGTGTAATTCATTCTGCCCGCTTTCATAAGCGCGTAAGCGGTCGCCTTGTTTTCAGCCTGAATAAGCTCCTGCATGGTGTGCCCGCCGAGGAAACCGACGTCGGGTATATCCTCGCATCCGTGAGGTATGGGCATAGTGCAACCGTAGTTTTCAACGGAAATGAAGGTTATTACCTTGTCGTAAGGGCCTTCCGTGTAGAGCTGGACCTGTGAATGCTGGTCGGTTACGCCGAGCGACTTGACGGGCGTTGTGCCGGCGTTCACCGTCTTGCCCGCATAGTCTACCGCCTTGCCGAGCGACTCCGCCCAGAGCTGGCAGTACCAGTCCGCCATTAATTTAAGATTATCGGAATAAGGCATTAAAACGTTAATGTTTTTGCCCTGCTTCATAGTTATATATTGCAGAACTGCGCACGCAAGTGCGGGGTTTCTTTGAACGGATGGTTTGGAGCAAAGTCCGTCCATATACGCCGCGCCCGCAAGCATACCCTTAATATCTATGCCGAGAACCGCCGCAGGAAGAAGCCCAACGGGGCAAAGCTCGGAAAATCTGCCGCCGACTCCGTCAGGCAGAACGTATTTTTTGAATTTGTTGCCGTATTTTTCATCAATCTTAATGAGATTTCCGCGACTTGCGTCGGTCGTGAAAATCATATGGTCGGGTAAAGACAGCCCTTTCTTTTCAAGGATATCGGCTATAATGAGGAACTGCGTCATAGTTTCGCTGGTTGCGCCCGATTTTGAAATGACGTTGAAGCAGGTTTCCTCCGGCTCGATTACGTCCAACAGCGCTTCCATTCTTACAGGGTCGACGTTGTCTTCTACGTAGAACTTGGGACCGTTGCGCTTTTTGGGAGGAAGCTCGTTATAATGAAGGTGTTTGAGCGCATTGAAAGCCATTATGGGACCGAGTGCGCTTCCGCCTATTCCGAGCACTACGAAGTACTTAAACTTCTTCCTTACTTCCTTTGCCGTTGCGAGAATATCGGCAACGATTTCGTCCTGATTATAGGGAAGCTCGGTCCAGCCCATAAACAGGTCGTCCTGTCCGCGGTTTGCCGCAACGTACTCGAAAGCCTTTTCCGCTTCACCCTTTACCGCGCGGATATCCGCGTCGGAAACGCCCTTTTTGCCGAGCGACTTTGACATCATATAGTTATAATCTACGGTTACGCGCATTGCGTTGCGCCATTCCTTAGTCTTATAAGCCATAATAACCTCCGAATTTCTCATTTTCAACACTCAAAATTATACTCTATTATATCGGTTTAGTCAAATATAAAATAAAAAATATTAAAATCTCTTTACAAAACTTTTGTTTGCGTGTTATACTTTAATTATGTTTGAAGAACTGACCGCAGACCAATGCGAAGCCGACAAATTAATACAGGACTGGTTTTTACACTCGGCAAAGCAAATCTTCGTTTTGGCGGGCTATGCGGGAACGGGGAAAACCACGCTTTTAAAGCATACGGTAATTCAGACGCTTAAACTCGTACCCGACGAAAGCGCGGCTTTCGTTACCCCCACGGGAAAAGCGGCAACCGTCTTAATTCGCTCGGGAATACGCGCCACTACTCTACACAAGCTCATATATCAGTCTATTGCAGAGGAAGTTGAAATAGAGCTTAACGGCAAAAAAATTACCGTTGAAAAACTGAGCTTTAAACGGCGTGAAAGTATCGACAAAGCAATCAAGCTTATCGTTTTGGACGAGGCTTCAATGGTTTCCGACGACGTGCTTTTGGACCTTGCCGAATATGGGGTAAAGATACTCGTCTGCGGCGACAACGCGCAGCTGCCGCCCGTCGAGGGAACTAACGCGTTTATGACCGACCCCGATTACACATTGAAAATGATTGTAAGGCAAAACGCGGAAAACCCGATAATAAAGCTTTCCAAAATGGCGCGCGAGGGTGAATATATACCCTACGGCAGATACGGCAACAGCGCCGTTGTAATATCGAAACAGCGGTTTTCGGGCGAAACGCGCAGGCGCGCGTTGCTTCGCGCAGACCAGTTAATTTGCGGAACGAACAAGACGCGTACGCTTATCAATAACGAAGTACGCGCCCTGAAAGGCTTTGACGGCTTACCCAAAGACGGCGAAAAGCTTATATGTACGCAGAACAACTGGGAAACTTATATCGACAGCGAGATGCGCTTTAACCTTGTAAACGGCATTATAGGAAGCGTCATAGACCCCTTTTACGACGAGGGCAAGGATTTGGGATTTATCCAGTTCCGCCCCGATTTCCTTGACGATAACTGCCCCGAAGCTCTCCCTCTCGACACGGGCATATTTACCGAGGGCGCGTACCGCTACAAGCGCGGTGATTATTTTGAAAAGTTTGACGAGGACGGCGAAGTTGCGGGGGCATTTACTTTGAACCGCTTTGACTTCGGCTATTGCATATCCTGCCATAAGGCGCAGGGTAGTGAATTCGATAACGTTGTCGTGTTTGACGAGGGGTACTGTTTTAAGGAAGATAAAAACCGCTGGCTGTACACCGCGATTACCCGCGCAAAGAAAAATTTAGTTATAGTAAGGTAAAGGCGCCGTTTGCACGGCGCCTTTGTTTTTAATAACTGTCACGATATTGTACTTTGTAATTTCCTGCGTATGCGTTAGTGGGACTCTTAGCGTACCAGTACGAATCGAAATTGGTCGTATCCGTACTGTAGAAATCGCAATGAATTACCAAATTATCGTTTGCACCCGCAAACGCACCCTTTGCTATCCTCGTCTGCGGATTGTAAAGATATATATCCGTAATATTCGTGCAGTTCGTAAGTAGAATATTGAGCTGCGTGAGCTGTGACGGTATATACAGACGGGTTGCAGTCACGTTATTAAACGAATAGCTTAAAACCTTTTTACCGCAAATTTTATACGGCAATTCGTAATTGTACTCCACTTTCGTTTCATCGGCGTAGAGCTGCCAGCCGTAGTCCGTTTCCGTCAGATTAAAAAATCTCGAATATTCGTTATAATCTCTGCAATCGTTCCACGTATCGCCTCCGAAGTAAAACTTTATCGTATCACCGTAAGAGGGTGCTGTCAACACGAAATCTTCTTCCTCATCGTAGATACAAGGCTTTTTAATATAGTTATATTTTTCATCCCTTGCCGCATTCGCTGAAGTGCCCGCAAACAGTGCGCTTACCGGAATAATATCCCCCTCGATATAAGTCTGGTCGTTGCCTATCTGCGTATAAGTATCGTTTCTGAAACCTTCCGCGTCGGTAGTCGAAGTTATGTTATAGCGCTGAAGCTTTAGCGTTTGCAGACCGTAAATACGCAAATCGTAATCCTTATAACCGCCCTGTGCAAGATTTACGCGAGCATAGAACACGTTGTTCCCTCCCGCATTTACGTACATAAATCTTAAATCCATATCCGAAACAGAGTTAGAGCCGTTGCTTCTGTCCTGCGCAGTCAGATAGTATTGCGCCGTACAGCCCTGTGCAAGCTGAACGTAGTTTTTAATATTAAACTGCGTTGCCTTGTTGTCTTTTAAAAGCTGTTCGTAAAGATAATAAGGATTGCCGTCCTCGTCCGTCTTTACGTCAGAATAGAAGCCCTTTAAAGTCAGGTTGTCGTCCGCATAAGTCATACGGATAAGCTCGAACTTGCCGTTGAGTTTTACTATTTTAAACTCGTCCGCAAGCTCGGATACGGGGTACTCCTGCTCTATTTTTTCGCCGTCGACCGTTTCTTTATGTATCGCGTAGGGTGTGAACTTTGCCGAGCATTTGCCCGAGGGGAAGGACGTTTTATCGTTATAGTCCTGTTTATCCAAATCGTCCAAAGTTATCGAAGCCGTCTTTTTATCGAGCGTATAGACGGTCGGTTCGGTGTTGCCAAAATACGTTACGCTCAATTCGTATTTGCTTGCGGAAGAAAGTCTGTTCCAGCTCAAAACTCCCTTATCCGTTAAATTCAAACAAAGTCCCGAATCCTGCGAACCGAAAGCGGGGTTTGAAAGGTCGGGGTCGCCGCACCTCTCGCAATATCCGTCTTCGTCGAATTTGTGCCCCAGCGCCGGCACTACGCCGTTGCCACTGGTTTCGTGTCCGCAACTACTGCACCTATACCCGCTATAACCGTCCTCCGTGCAAGTAGGTCTTACTTCTTCGTTAATCCAATCGTGCTCGTGACAGCCCGCAAAAGCAATAGCGAAGACTGCAAGAGCGGAAAGTAAAATGATTGCCAAAAGTTTTCTGTTGTGTTGCATAAATGCCTCCAAATAATATTTGCGGGCAAAAAATAAGAGCGCCCTTTAAAGAGCGCCCGCATAAGTACCCTTTAAAGTTTGCTCGATAATTTAACAGCTTTCCGGAACTTTTGGCAACTTCGTTCACAACAACGGAATGCTGAAATAAGGATACAACTATGCCGTATCCATCCCGTTATTGCCGAACGTAAATAAAGTTATACCGTCCCACTATTAAATTATCGAGCATAACGAGTATAACACGGTTTGTCAAAAATATCAAGAAATTCTTTATCATTTTATAAATCTTCGGCGTCGGCGGCGGTTAAAATGGCGCGGGCGACGTCGGCGGCGTTTTTACTGCCAATTACCGTTGCGCCCATATCTATGGAGCTGCTCATCTCCAACACGGTTGCAACTCCCTCCGCCTTTATGGTGCATCTGTCCTTTACTGCCGACTTTACGTCGGTAAGCCATTCGCCGCAGTTTCCGCCCGAAAGACTTAATGAATTTACTCCGCAATCGGCGGCAAGCGAGCAGGTGCGCATAATTTCTTCACGCGTTAAAAGCGTGCACTCCAAATCTATCCTGAGTGACACATGCTTTGCGGCGGAACGCAGCTTTTTAAATTCTCTTTTAACGTAAGCAAAATTGCCCTCGCGCACGTGGGCTGTGGGAGCGGTTACCTCCGCTTCGTCCGCGCCGTCCTTTACGGCACGCTTTACCGCCTTAACCTTTATATCCGTAACGTCGCCGCCGTAGGGTGCGCCTATGCACGCGACGAGGCTGGTTTTGCGTTCGTTACCGAGCATTACGGAACACTGCCTTACAAAGCACGGCAGAACGCACACGCCGCCAAGCCCCAAAGAATTTGCGTCGCCGCAAGCAGTTTTTAAAAAGTTTAGACCCGCCTTTACGTCAGCAAGGTCGTATTCTAATTTTTTAATCTGGGCGTGAGCCGCCTCCGAATTAATCCTTTTTCTGAATTCCCTGTATAAAAGTTTTTCATTTTGCGACATAGCCGGAGTTTCTAAAGCCATAAATTCTACCTTTTTATATAAAAAACTACAAATTATTTTTTCATATTTCCGTTAAACTTAAAATATGTTTATAGGAATTTTGTATTTGTTTTTGACTTTTTTAGTTTGTTTTATTCTGGTGCACCTGATAAAACTTATTTACCTTGGAATTAACTCGCTTAAAAAACCCAAAGAAACACCACAAGAAAAACCGACCCCGCCGAAGACGGAGCCGGTTTATTATATCGTTGAAAAAAAGCGGGCGAGAAAAGCAAATTATTCCAAGCCCAAGGAAATACAGTTCAAGAACGGTCAGTCCTCGTAACGAATAAGGTTTTCTCCGTCCTCCCAAAGCCTTTCAAGGTTGTAAAAGTCGAGCTCTTCGTCGCCGAAGATCTGCAATGTTGCGTCGGCGTAGTCTAAAACTGG
>JAIDRY010000084.1 GCA_029061465.1 Clostridia bacterium | reverse complement strand
CATATCGTTCATCGCAAAAACGCCTCTGTAGTTTGTCGGCATCTGTAAAATCTCCTTTTTTGAAAATTTCAGCACGTTCCGACGATTTTCAACTTTACTCTTTTTTGCTACTTTGTTTTGCCCGTCGGACTTCACAAGCGCGCTCAACTTATCCACCGTTATGGTGTTTGCCGCCATTTCCAGCATCAAGCGCTTTTGTTCGTCCGAACATTCTACGTTCGTTATAAAATTAAGTACTTCTAATAGTTTGTCTTGCTCCATTATCCTCCTTCGCATTTGTTCGTAAAATACTACCACAATTTTCTGTGGATTGCAAGTGCTTTGACATAAATTTATTTGCTCCAACTGCCGCTATTTTTGCGGAAAGAGCTTTGTCCGCATCCAGCTTTCTTATCTCTCGACTTCTTTAATAGCGCGTCGAACTCGTCGGGATAAGCGGACATCATATCGGTTACTATTTTATAGGCAGTTTCTTTCCTGCTCTCCGTACTTTTCGCTTCCTGTAACTGAGTGTAAAGGTCGTGTTGGTCTCGCCCTCTGATTTGTATTTCGCGCTCCTGCATTGCGGTCTTTGTTCTGAGAGCTTTTATCTCGCTTTCAACGTCCTTCTTCTTTTTCGGTATGGGTTTGTTTGCTGCTTCCGTCACCGCGTCTATCGTCTGCGTTAAGTCCGCAAGCTCGGTTTTCTTTTTCTCTGTCTGCCCGTCTATCTCCGCGCCGCGCTGCTCGGCTTCCTCTATTATCTTCTTGGCTCTGTGTTCCGCCACCGAAACGTGCTTTGCCGCGCTACCGTATTTGCCTCTCTTCAAGCCGTATTTCTTTCCGACCTGTTCCCATAGTTCGGTCTGCAACTGCGCCAGCTTCCGTCTGTCGAATAGGCTTTTACTGCTTAACCGCCCGTCATTTATCGGCACAATGTTCAAATGTAAATGCGGTGTTGTTTCGTCCATGTGGACTACCGCAGATATTACATTTTCTCTACCGTACTTGTTAAAAAAGAATTTGGTGCATTCGTTAAAAAATAGCCATTGTTCTTCTAGTGACAGCGTGTCGAAAAACTCTCCGCCCGACGTTATCACAAACGAGTTCATATAGATAGCGTCCGAGCGGATTTTGCGTTTCAGTTCCAACTGCGCTAACCGTTTATTTATTGCCTCGATATAGCTTTTGCGCGGATTGATAATATGGTAATTGTCCTTTGTCCGACTGCGGTCTATGTTCGGGTTAGCTGTCTGATAGTTCTCGTCCCTTTCGTTTTCCTCCTCGACAGGGGATACCTCCTGCCGCTTATATTTCTCCATGTGGCATACTATGTAGCTTATATTTATCTCCTCCTTGATGTTACTTTGTTTTAAGCTAACTTTTTTTCAAAAAGTGTAGCTCACTACACTTAGTTCCTCTTCGCTGCATAAGTTCCGTTCGCCCTGCGGGGCTGTTCTTGCCGATTAAGGCGGTCTGATTGTCATAAATTTACCTCCGTAATGTATTATCTCGTCCACCCGTTTAGGTGGATAGTCGCAGAAAAATCGCAACAAAAAATCCGCCCAGCATTACGCTCTGCACGGATTCAATGTTTATATTGAATTGTTAATATTCCTAAAAATTTGTACGCTTATAAAAGCCTATCTCGGCTCACGCTTTTCGGGTACACTAAAAACACCTCACGTTCAAAACCGCAAGCTAAGGCACGAACGGACTCTTGCCGTTCAAAAAACTTCCTGCTCTTCGCGGACACTTTTCACTCATCCGCAGCAGACCTCTCCTCTCTATTAGAGGGAACACACGAACTATATCGTGCAACTTATTATATCATGGTTTTTGCTATTGTCAAGCATTTCGCAAACATTTGTTTGTTATATTTTGAAATGTTTTGTCTATTACTCACCACTACTGTCACATTTTGCGGAACTTAACAGTCTCTAATATATAAGCCACGAAAACGCCGAAATTATGCAATAATTTAAAAAATTTTCTCCATTGACATTGACCTGTAAATTTGCTATAATTTGTTATATCATAGGTGAATTATGGAATTTGCAAAATTTTGTCTTGAAACAAGGCTCAAATTAGGTCTAAGTCAGGAAACGTTGGCGCGCAAGCTCGACGTTTCTTTTGCTACAGTCAACCGCTGGGAAAACGGCAAAGCTGTTCCTCAGAAACTGACCCTATACCGCTTTAAAAAGTTCTGCGAAGATAACGGTATTGAGTTTACGCCAGAGCTCAACGCATTATCGACAAAATAATCTATTATTTGCGTAAAAAGTGCCGACTGAAACAGTCTATTAACTGAGGAGAAAATGATTATGGAAACAAAAGGCGTCATCTACATATTAACCAACCCGTCCTTCCCTAATTATGTCAAAATCGGGTATGCCGACGATATCCAAAAAAGATTGCAACAATTAAACAGAAGTGAATGCACTCCTTTTGCTTTCAGAGTGTTTGCCACCTATGAAGTAAATGCTCGGTTGACCGACATGAAACTGCACGGGATAATTGACAAACTTAATCCGAGCTTACGCGCAATTGACACTGTTAACGGTAAGAAACGTGTTCGTGAGTTTTATGCCATGTCTGCTGAAGACGCCTATTCTCTGTTTGAAGCAATTGCTGAAATCCACGGGACAACAGACAAACTGAAATTAGCAAAGCCTTCTAATAAAGAAACATCAGAAGAAATAGTTGCAACTGAAGTTCAATCCGAGGCAACCGAAAGAACTGCGCCTTTTAACTTTTCAATGGTACATATTCCTGTTGGTGCGGTACTGGAATATTGCAACCGCGGAAATGAAAATTCAGGAAGAACGTGCATTGTAGTTGACAATAAAACGGTAGAATTTGAGGGAAAACAATGGTCTTTATCGGCATTAGCAACAGAACTGACACATAGCAAATGGTCAGTTGCCGGGCCTAGATATTTCAAATACAACGGCGAATGGTTGTGCGATATTAGAAAGAGACTTGGAGTTTAATTTTAATATAGCGATGGATAATCAATATACTTATTCTTCTAAAACAGAAACTGACAAAAAAGTATCCACATTTACGGAAGCGGTTAAAAAGGCTGCTGAAATTACCCACACGGTATGTGGAGCAAGAAATAAAAGCGCAAAAGCTCTCTCTGCAATAAAATCAAATGATAAAAAATTTATGTGGAATACATTGCAAGAGTATTTTCTTGAATACCGAGACTTTATAAATTCTTTGTCCTCTATTACAGGCTTCTATGTGTACACTGTTGATAAGGAATTCTATGACAAACTTACCAATGAAGATATTGCAAATCAATTAAAACAAGTAATAGGTTTTATATATGCAAAATCAGCACTTCAAAGTTTTGCAAAAACAACCTTTAAACAAGCTTTAAAAAGCATTTTAAGGAAAAGCCAATTATTTACAGATGCTGAACTTTCAATTCTTTTCTAGCTTGTTAAAATTTTAACTACAAACTTCCGATAATAAAAAATTATAAGAACATAACAACCCTTTAAGAGAGGAAAACTTATGAGTATATTCGATAAGAAACAAATGTCAGAAGAAGATATAAAGTTAAATTTTATAACCCCGGCTCTTCTTGCAAAAGGCTGGCAAGATAAGATATCAATGGAAACCGCCGTTAGATTTACGGACGGTAAAGTTAATCTACGTGGAAATCTTGTGGCACGTGAATCAGCTAAAAAAGCTGATTATGTCCTCTATCTAAATAGAAGCACACCTATTGCTATTGTAGAGGCAAAAGACAATAAGCATTCGATATCCTTTGGTATGCAACAGGCTAAAGAATATGCCAAGATGCTTGATGTCCCGTTCGCTTATAGTTCAAACGGTGACGGTTTTGAAGAATTTGACTTTATCACGGGGATTGAACGCGAATTTGATTTAGACAGCTTCCCCACACCCGACGAATTGATTGCCCGCTACAAAAGTGAAATAAACGGCGGAAACGGATTAACCGAATTAGAAGAAAAAATTATAGCGCAACCTTATTATACTAGTCAAAGCACTTATGCGCCCAGATATTATCAACGAATAGCCGTTAATCGCACTCTTGAAGCAATTGCCAAAGGACAAAATAGATTATTGCTCGTAATGGCAACTGGCACAGGTAAAACATACACCGCTTTTCAAATTGTATATCGTTTATTACAAAGCGGAATGAAACAAAAAATCCTTTATCTGGCAGACAGAAATAATCTCGTTGACCAAACAATAAGCGGAGATTTTAAACCTCTTGAAAAGGTGATACATAAGATAAATTTTGCTAAAGACGATAAAACTACTATAACTTCTCATCAGGTATACTTCTCCCTCTATCAACAGTTAGTCGGCAACAAAGCATCTTGTGAAGAAGAATCCGACGAAGAAATGCTCGCCCATTACAGCCAGCTATTTGATAAAGATTTCTTCGATTTGATTATTGTAGACGAGTGTCATCGAGGTAGCGCGAAAGAAGAAAGTCGCTGGCGTAAAATACTGGAATACTTTTCATCTGCTACACAAATCGGCATGACCGCAACACCGAAAGAAACATCTTACATATCTAATATCGATTATTTTGGCGAACCACTTTATAAGTATAGTTTAAAAGAAGGAATAGATGACGGTTTCCTCGCGCCTTTCAAAGTTATCAGGATCAGAACCGACATAGATGAAGAATGGCGTCCACGCAAAGGTCAACTTGATATTTACGGGTATGAGATAGAGGACAGAATATATAACAACAGAGACTACGATTACAATATTATAATTCAAGATCGCATTGACATGGTTGCGCGTGAAATCACGTCGTATCTCAAATCAACTGACAGAATGTCCAAGACAATTGTATTCTGCGCAACAGAAGATGCTGCAGAACGTATGCGTGTTGCTCTTACAAAGTATAATGCCGATATGTGTAAGGAAAACCCCGATTATATTGTGCGCATAACTGGCAGTGACGCGTACGGCAAAAGCAAATTGGACTATTTCATATCCATATCCGCTTCCTATCCTGTGATTGCAACCACCTCTAAACTTTTGTCAACCGGCGCTGATTGCAAAATGGTAAAACTTATCGTTATCGATGAAATGATAGGCTCGATGACGGAATTTAAGCAGATTATCGGACGCGGAACACGTCTTCGTTGGGATGAAGGGAAAACCCATTTTACAATTATGGATTTTCGCGGTGTATCACGTTTATTTGCCGACCCTGATTGGGATGGGCCTATAGAACAAGACGAGAATTACCGTCCAGTTGATCCCAGTAAACCTTCCAATGGAAAAAAGATTGTATTACCTCCCCCTCCTCCTGAGCCAAAACACAAATATGTTGTTGATAGCCGAGGTTGTCGTGCGGAAGTATTGCAAAAAATAGTTGCCGTATATGATAACGACGGAAAGCTTTTGAGACAAGAAAGCATTATAGACTACACAAAGGCAAATATTCACCACAATTTCGCAAGTCTCGATAATTTCATTCTCATGTGGACTAGGCAAGAAAAAAAGGAAACTATCCAAAAACTTTTGCAAAACTGCGGTATTGATTTGGAGAAGTTAAAAGCTGATGAAGGAATGAGTGATGTTGATGATTTTGACTTTATCTGCCATATCGCATTCGACCAAAAACCGCTCACAAGACATGAACGTGCCGAAAACGTAAAAAAACGTAATATTTTCGCTAAATATAGTGGCGAAGCAAGAGCTGTTCTCGAAGCATTACTTGACAAGTATGCAAGTGACGGAATCTACGAAATCGAGGACTTAGACATATTAAAGCTTGACCCGTTTACAAAATTCGGTAAGCAGTCAAAAATCGCACAACTTTTTGGCGGCAAAGAAGGTTATTTGAGAGCTGTTAGGGAATTAGAAAACGAAATTTATAAGGCGGCGTAACTAATGAAATCCGACAAGCTAGATATAAAAAAATTACTAGAATACGAGTATTTCCCAACAGAATTGCCTGAGTGCTTTACTTCAGTTGATATAGTCAAAAATTATAACATACTTAAGGGCCAATTGAATGCTACTAATTATAGATCTTCTACCCCTTGGTTATTTTCAATATATAAAAGCGAAAATTCAAGAAGACGAATGTCTATCCCGAAAATCTATCATTATATTAAGATAACAGAATTATTATGAAACCATTATGAAGAAGTAA
>JAIDRY010000083.1 GCA_029061465.1 Clostridia bacterium | reverse complement strand
GTTGACAGTCTCAATAAAAATCTGAAGCCTATGTAATCAATAAGGAATTTGTATACTTTGAACTCCGAAAGGGGTTCTTTTTTTATGTGTGTATAAATAAATTAAAATATGAGTTTGTCCTTTTTGCCGGACGATATAAAATCCGCATTAAGTCATTTAAACTATAATTTTCTTACGGAAATACGCCTGCGCCGAGGACAACCCGTCATAATCGAATATCAAGGCGCATACCGATATTTAGGAAGATACGGCGTTTCTGCAAACGATGCGGACAGATTGTATATTCTGGACATTTCTTCGGTTTTAAATGCTGCGACAGGCGGCTGTATTTACGGATATACCGAGCAGATAAAAAGCGGATTTATAACGGTAGAGCACGGCGTCCGTATAGGAATTGCAGGGGAATACGTTACCGAAAACGGTAAAGTAAACACAATTAAAAATATAACTTCTTTAAATATACGAATTCCTCACGATGTTGTGGGGTGTTCCGGCAGCATTGTAAACAGCTTATTCAGATGCGGACCCGTAAGCACTCTTATTTTTTCAAAACCGGGTTTGGGAAAAACGACAATGTTGAGAGATATTGCACGGAGTATTATTAAATTGCAGATTTGTAACGTGCTGATATTCGATGAGCGTGGAGAGATAGCGGCTATAGACGCTTATGGCGACGGATTTGATTTGGGTGCGGTTGACGTCGTGCGTTGCTATAACAAAAAAGGCGCTATAGCAAGCGCGGTGAGAGCAATGAAGCCGCAGATTATAATTACGGACGAGCTATACGGCAGTGATGATATAGCAGCTGTAAAATACATTACCGACTGCGGTATCACAGTAATAGCGTCTTCGCACGTATGCGACAAAAATATTCTTAAAGAGATGCCGTTCGAATACTTCGTCGAGCTGAAATCTATAAACGGACAACCGATAATATATGATAAAAATTTTAATTCTTATTGCGATAGTAGCGCTGACGACTGCGCTCGGCGTTTTTCTGTCCGCGGGTAAAAAGAAGAAAATGCATGTCTTTTCTGAACTCTACGAGTTCAACGAAAAGCTTATTATGAATCTTAAATTTAACCGCATGTCAATGGATAAAGTAGCGGAGGGGTTTAAATATATTCCTGAAATTCTTTCCGGCAACTCCGTATTGGAAGGCAAGGACAGTGAATTGATAAACGAATATATTGTAAACCTCGGCAAAAGCGATGCAGTGTCCCAGCTTGACTATCTCAACGGTCGAAAGGCGTATCTTGCAAAATATAGAGACGAAAGTAACACGGAATATAAAAAATACGGCTCGTTATACGTAAAAATTTTCTTTATGATTGGCGTCCTTATGGCGGTATTGTTGGCTTAATTGATATGGATATTAGTATTATTTTTAAAATTGCTGCAATTGGCATAATAATCACGATTATTTGTCAGGTGCTGAAAAAATCGGACAGGGACGATATCGCCACGCTTGTAAGCTTAGTCGGGCTTATTATTGTTCTGACCGTTGTAATAACTATGATAGCCGATTTGTTTTCACAGATAAGGCAATTATTTGATATGTTCTGATGTACGTATTCCGTCTTTGCTGTATAGCCGTCATTACGGCGGTTAGTGCGTTTATTTTAAAAAGTCATAAATCCGAGCTCGTTCCGCTATGCCTGACGGCGGGAGGAATTTTAATTTTCTTATACGCTTTCGATTATCTTACGGAGAGTATAGAGTTTATCAAATCCTTTACTCAAACTACGGGGATAGAAAACGAGATTATACGCACGGTTTTTAAAATTATAGGTATAGGGTTCATAATCGAGGTTACCGCAAGCTCCGTGAAAGAGCTTGGATTTGAGGGGGTAGCGGACAAGCTTATATTATGCGGAAAAATAATTCTATTCGTAGCGGCAATACCTATCCTTTCAAGCACGTACAAAATAATAGTTTCATTAATAAATCTTGCGTAGTCAAAATAGTAATACTGTTGTGTCTTGTTGCGCTGTCAATTATTCTGGCTTGCGCAGGCAATACGGTTTTTGCGGCGGATGACGGTAGAGCAGAGCTTAGTGAAAATATAAAAAAGCTGCTTGAAGATTTGGATTTGTCCGACTTGCAAAGTTATCTTGACGAAAACGGAGACAATTATCTTTTTAATTTCGGCGGAACTGCACGAGAAATAATCGAGTACCTTATTAGCGGTAACTTGGGTACGGATTACGGAAGTTATCTCAACGAATTGTTTTCTGTAATATTTAAAGACGTAATTAGCCTTATGCCGGCATTTGCAACTGTAACAGCTGTTGCATTGCTTTCGGCAGTAGTCAGTGCGGCGGAGGGGACGATTATAGGAAAATCCACGACTAAAATCGTGCATATGGCATGTTATTCGGTCATAATCTTAATTGTTTCCTCAATGCTCGTTGGCGTAATAAACGGCTGTATCTCGTGTATAAACGGAGTCAGAAGGCAAATTGAAATTATAACACCGATACTTGCAACGCTTACCGTGCTTACGGGCGGTACGAGCACCGCCGCAATTTATCAGCCGTCGGCAATATTTTTGTCCGGCGGCGCGGTTGAAATAGTGAGCAGCTTTATTTTTCCTGCAACAATCGGCGTTATCGTTTTAAATTTTATGTCTAAACTGAATACTCAGATGTCGTTTTCGGGCGTAAGTAATCTTTTAAAAAGCCTTATGAAATGGGTAATTGGTATTACGGTAACCGTATTCAGCATTTTTATTACAGCGCAAAGCTCCGCATCTTCACTTTTTGACGGTATAATTTTCAAGGCAACGAAATACGTTATCGGCAACTCGGTTCCGATAGTCGGCAACTTTCTTTCAAGCGGTTTCGATATGCTGCAGTCGGCAGGACTGCTAATTAAAAGCTCGGTAGGCGTTTGTGGAATTATTTTGCTTTTACTTGAAATAATTCAACCTCTTATTTTGCTGATATCTTTTTCAGTTATTTTAAAAATAGTCGGGGCTATAGTGCAACCAATAGGTGAAAATACTTTATATGCGCTACTTTCCGATTTATCGAAAGATATTGAATACTTTATAGCCGGTCTTTTGACGGTCGCGTTTATGTATGCTCTGGTGATTATGCTGATAATCAATTCTGCAAACAGTTTTATATGAAAGCATATCTTTTATCGACGGCAGGGGTCATTTTTCTGTCAGTCGTCGTATCCCTCATCGTTCCGGAGGGTAAACTTCATAAATCAGTCATCTTTGTGATGCGGCTTATATGTATACTCGTACTTATTCAACCTGTAACGGGGATATTCAAAATCAGTTCTGTTTCTGAAACGTCTGACTTTTACGACTATGAATATATAAGTAACGTTTATTCCGAACATCAGAGTGCTGAACTTGAAAAACTTATAAGCGATAAGTTTTCCGCTACGTCAAATTGCAAAGTTGAAGTTGAATGCGTGGATGGGCTTTTTAAAGTAACTTCGGTAAGCGTTGAATTAGATAAAAAAAATAATAATTTAATAAATGAAATATACGCATATTTGGAGGAGCGGGATTATATAAATATAACAG
>JAIDRY010000082.1 GCA_029061465.1 Clostridia bacterium | reverse complement strand
GCGTTTACGCAGGCTCCGGCGCGTTTGCAATGACTAGCGGGTCGGTTACGGGCAACGGCGGCACTAACGTGCAGGTCGGCTCCAACACCAAGATAATGCTCGGCGGCAACGCTAACGTTTACACCAACAACGCAAACAAGAAAGACTTAGTTCTTTCGGGTATGTTCACCGAGCTGCAGATTATTTCACCGTTCACTACGGGCGCTAAGTTCGGCGTTACGCGTGATTCGCTCGGTCAGCTGACAAACGGCTGGGGCGCTATCAACGGCGACAGCGTAGACCCGACTCCTTACTTCGTACTGAAGAATACGGATAACGACAAGTACTACGTTGAAGTGCACGACGGCGAGGACGGACATAAGGAAGTATTCCTTACCAGCTACGACAACGAGCTCAACTGGCAGTACGCAGTAAGTTCGAGCCTTGCAACCAAGAAGACGCAGACATTTATAATGTACGGCTGCTGGGTTGCTAAGCCCGATGCAACAAACGGAACTTCGTTCGGTAAGACCTCTGCGTTTATCAACGGCGCGCTTTACGTGCCTGCGGGCGCAAGCGTCATAATGGAGATGAACGGCCACAGGTTAGACCGTAACCTCACAAGCGCAAGAGCAAACGGCTATATAATTTATATCGAAGGCTCGCTTGAAATTAAGAACGTTGACAGGTTTGACCCCACTTCCGACGACGTAACTATCCCCGCGTGCGACTCAGGCCACGAGAGCGGCGTGATAAGGGGCGGTAACAACAATAACGGAAGCAGTGCGGGTGCAATCCATCTTGCGCGCGGTACGCTTACCGTAAACGATATTACTATTAAGAGCAATACCGCAACTTCCGATTCGGCGTCGGCAGGCGCAATCTTCGTAAACGGCACGTTCAACTTCAACAGCGGCGTTATCACTGAAAACACCGGCAAGTCGGCGGGCGCGGTTTACGTAACGTCGAGCGGCAAGTTCAATATGCCTGCAAACGAGGACGGCAAGACCGCAACTATCACCGCAAACAACGCTAACACGGGCGGCGGCGCAATTTACACGGCGGGCACTACCGTGCTTGAAAGCGGCACGATTAGCAAAAACAAGAGCCTTATCGGCGGCGTTTATGCGGCGGGCGGCAAGCTGACTATAAGCGGTAGCGCGACGGTAACGGAAAACACCGGCGTCAGCGCGGGCGGCGTTTACGTTACGAGCAACGCAACCCTCGAAATGAGCGGCGGCGCTATAACCGACAACGTCGGCGACGCGGCGGGCGGCATTTACGTAGCGGGCAGAGTAAATATGACCGGCGGTGAAATTACGGGCAATACCGCGAAGGGCGGCACAGGCTCGGACGACGGCGGCAGCGGTATGTACCTTACCGGCTCCGCAAACGTAACTATTACGGGCGGCAAGATAACGAGAAATATCGGTCGTAACGGCGTGCGCGTTTACTCGTCCGGTTCGCTCAGCCTCGGCGGCAGTGCGTACATAGCGGGCAACGAAACCACGGATAACGACGTTAAAGCCGTTTCCAAGGACGGCACCTGCGACGTGCACCTCACTGCGGATTCAAGAAAGATAACTATTGTTTCCCAGTTCACGGAAGAAGCGCATATCGGCGTATACCGCTCCAAGGCTGGTATCTTCACTAAGAACTACGGACAGTTTAACGAGGCTCACCCCGATAACTTCTTCTTCTCCAACAAGTCTATCTACGCGGTAGCGGTTACCTCTCCCGAACAGGACGAATATGCGGAAGCGGTTATCGGTACTCCTACCGACGCTCCCGTAGAATACAAGATAGCTGTAGAAGGTTCCGAAGAAAAGGTTAGTCCTACCTATCACGGCGATTATCAGAAGGTAATAACCAACTACAACACCAAGACCATGACGGTTGCGCTTCTGCCCGACGGCGTTAAGGCAACCGACCCCGACGAAAACGGAATTTGTGAAATCCATGCGGTAAACGCAGGCTCTTACTTAATCGCTTTCGTCCTCGGTGAAGAATACTGCTGGAAGGACGGTACTATCGCTCCCAAGCAGTTGCTTGTAAACATAACTCCTAAAACTATTGCCGTTCTCTGGACGGACGAAAAGCACTATAATGAAGAAACCGGCAAAGTAGATGCAGATTGTAAGTACGACGGCTCGACCGTTCACGCACCTTCGGCTGCGGTGGACGAGACCGAACTTGTTGTAAACGTACTTACGGGCGAAAAGGATAAGTGCGACGTAACTATAGACGGTGCAACTATTTACGCAAGCGGCAAGGACGGACACAAGGCTGTTGCGACTATGCTCAGCAATAGCAATTACGCTATTGATAAAGCTACCGAGGAATATACATTCCACGTCGGCAAGGCTAACCTTCCCGCGTTCGTAATTACGACCGAAGAAGCGGAGTACAAGACCGACACTACAATCAGGGTTGACGGCAATCTTGAAAACGGTACGCTTCACTTCTCGCTTCCCGATAATCCCGCAAACGTAACTATAGACGAAAATACGGGCGTGCTTAACGTTGCTAATAAAGAGCTTGTTTCCGAAACGGTTAAGGTTAAGGTTAAGGTTGACGAAACCGCAAACTACTACGACGCGGAAACGGAAAGAGAAATAGCAGTTCTTCCCGGTAAAGTTCAATCCGAGTTTGAAGTAACAGAAGTAGTTTACGGCGAAGAGTTAAAGCTTGCACTCAAAGATTACGACGCAGACGAAATGGGCGACGTAACCTACGCGTACAACTGCACGACGGGTATCGCAAGCGTAAGCGACGAGGGCTTGCTGAGCGGAACTAAGAAAGTCGGCGAAGTCGAAGTAACCGCAACCATAGCGGCAACCAAGTACTATGTTGAAACCGTTATAGAAGGAATTATCACTATAACTCCCCGCGTTATCACGGTAGACTGGGGCGTTCTGAAAGTCGATTACGACGGCAATGTACATTCGCCTTCCGTAAGCGTTAAGACTGAAAGCGGTGCGGGCATTGGCGTACTTGACGGTGACACCGTAAACCTTACCGTTTACAAGAGGGGCACCGACAAACCGGCAAGCTTCACCTACTCGGGCGAGTACGGAATACAGGTAGAGCTTTCCAACAAGAACTACAAGCTTGCAGACGACAACGCTTACTTCAATACTTATACTATCGACAAAGCCGAGCTTACGCTCAGCTTAAAGGAAACAACGGCTTACTACAAGACGGCGTTCACTCCCGATTTGCAGGGCAACCTCGGCAAGGGCGCGGTAACGTACGAAGTAGTTGAAACAAGCCTGATAGAAGGCGACGCTAACACCGCACCCTTCACCCCGAACGATATCGGCAAGCTGACCTTAAAGGTAGCTGTTGCGGAAACGGCTAACTACAAGGGCGCGGAAGCAACGTTCAACATTACCGTTGATAAAGCTCCCATGAAGCTTGAACTCACTACTACCACCGTAACCTACGGCGACAAGCTTGTGCTTGCGGCAACGAGCAGTGAAGACGAAGCGGCGGGAGGAATCGGCTTTGCAGTCAAGGCAGGCTCTACGGATAAAGCGTCGATAGCAAGAAATCTCGGCGTTTACACGCTTACCGCAAAATACGTGGGCGACGCAATAATAATTATGACTTCGGAAGAAACCGACCACTACAAGGCGGCAAGCATCGAAGCAACCGTTACTATTACTCCCCGCGCAATAAAGATTGTATGGTCCAACCTTTCGTTCGAATACGACGGCGACCCTCATAAGCCTACCGCGTCTCTCTCGACCGACGCAGGTCTTTTGGAAGACGACGAAGGCTACGTAGACGTAAGCGCGGTTACGGTCATCAGCGGCAAGGGAAGAAAGGGAATTGACGCGGGCAACCACGTTGCACAGGCAACCCTTAGCCATCCCTGCTACACGCCTGATACCGATTCGCTTGAAGTGGCGTTCGAAATCACTCCCTATGCGGTTGAAATCGAATGGGAGACGGGCAAGACCTACTATTATAACGGTGAAGAACAGGCACCCAAGGCTACGATAAACGCAGACAGATGGCTCTGGGGCGAGGACAAATGCGACGTAATAGTACTCGGCAGCAAGCACGCTGCAACGGGTATCACGGCAATGGCAACGGGCGTTACCAACGAAAACTACACGTTGAAGCCCGTGAACCTCACCACGACGTTCGACATTCTGCCCTATGAAATCACGGTTACGTGGAGCAACCTCACGTTCGAATACGACGGCGAGGAGCACGCTCCCACCGCGACCTCGGATAAACTGTTCGGAAGCGATACCTGTGAAATTACGGTAATAGGCGCGCAGACCAACGTCGGCACGTACGAGGCGGAAGCGTTCGCAACCAAGAACCCCGACTACAAGCTTAAACCGGGTATGACGCACTCGACCGAGTTCACCATTACTCCGGGCAAGTTCACCGTAACTCTCGTTGAAGGTACGGTAACTTACGGCGATACTTATCAGCTTGAAGTGCAGGGCGCACCCGAATACGCTCTCAAAACCTATACTCTCGGCGACGGCGCCGAAAACGTAATACTTTCGGGCGACAGACTTATTACAATGAATACCGGTAAGGTAACCGTAACGGTAACCGTTGCGGCAACCGATAACTACGGTGAAACCTCCGATACCAAGGTAATAACCATACTTCCCCGTCCCGTAGTCGTAAGCTGGGAAAACCTGAGTTTCGAATACGACAAGGAAGAACACGTGCCCGAAGCTACGATATCCAACCTCGTAAACAGCGACAGCTGTAACGTAACGGTTGAGGGCGCGGCAACCGACGCAGGTACCCATACGGCAACCGTAACTGAAATTACCAACGCCAAATACGTACTCGTCGGCGGCACCGACGTTTCCAAGGAATTCGTAATCACACCTAAAAAGGTTGAAATCAAGTGGGGTACTAACACCGAGGGTGAAGAACCTACCGATGATGATATAAACCTTACCTACAACGGCAAGGAACAGCATCCTGTGATAACTATCACCAACCTTTATGAGGGCGACGAGTGCAACGCGGTAGTTAAGGGCGCCAGGGACGCGGGCGTTGACCTTACTGCAACGCTTACCGGCGTTACCAATTCCAACTACACAATCGAAAACGTAGATAATACTACGATACTGTTCAATATTGCGCGCGTCATTGTAACCATTCAATGGTCCGGCACCAAGTTTATATATAACGGCGAGGAGCAAGGACCCACCGCAGTTGTAACCAACCTGTGCGAGGGCGACGCATGCACCGTAACCGTATCCGGCTGGGAAGTTGAAGTGGGCGATAACTATATCGCTTCTGCAATAGGTCTTTCCAACGACAACTACGCGTTACCCGAAAGGAACGAAGATGAAGAATTCGACGCAAGGCTTGACGTGAAATTCTCTATCAGCAAGGCGGAACGCGAGTTCTCGCTTGCGTCGGACAGAACGGTTTACGGCACCGACCTTGCGCTCAACGTCGTAGGACTTGGCGAGGACGACGTAGTAACGTTTACTCTGGCGAACGGCACGGGCAGCGCAACGCTCAACTTAGAGGACGGAGTTCTTCATCCTACCGCGGCGGGCACCGTAAAACTTACCGTATCGATAGCGGCAACAGATAACTATGACGCGGCAAGCGAAGAATTTACAATCACTATCGACAAGTGCGCGGTTGAAATAGAGTGGACTCTCGAAGAATACGTTTACAACGGCGACGAGCAGAAGCCTGTCGCAAAGGTTGTAAACGCGGTTGTAGACGAGGACGGCAATGCAGACGTCGTAAATATAACGGGCATTAACGGCGCAACCGACGCGGGCACGCAGACGGCGGAAGTTACCGCAATCGGCAACGACAACTACACGCTCGAGGGCGGCAGAAACGTAACCACTACGTTCACCATCAGTCCTAAGCCTGTGACAATCGTTTGGGGCGATAAGACGGTATTCACCTACAGCGGTACCGAACAGGGTCCCACTGCAACGGCGGGCGACCTTATCGGAACGGATACCTGCGACGTAGTCGTATCAGGCTACGAAACGGACGCAGGCTCTTACACGGCAACCGCGGCTTCGCTCAGCAATCCCAACTACACGCTTGAAGGCGTTGCGGGACTTACCTGCGATTACGTAATTAACCGTGCGGATGTCGATATAAAAATCGTTACTACCACCGCGACGCTCGGCGTCGACTGCGATATTGAAATAAGCGGAAACACCGGTAACGGCGACGTGCTGTTCGAAATTCTCGAAGGTAACGACATTGCTTACATTTCGGGCACCAAGCTCGTATCGCAGAAGGTCGGCAGAGTCAAAGTTAAAGTTACCGTAGGCGAAACAGTCAACACGTTTGCGGGAACAGCCGAAGGCTACATCGATATCGAAAAAGGTACGGCTCCGCTCGTGATGGACAGGACAGTCGTAACCTACGGCAACACGCTTACCCTTGCGGTAGACGATAACGACGGATTCCTCCGCGACGATAGCGGCAACCTTCTGTTCGGCGACGTAACGTTCACGCTTGCCGACGGCGAAGAAGACAAGGCAGTGATTGAAAGCGGCAACGTTTTAAGACCCTTGAAGGCCGGCTCCGTCAAAGTGGTAATGAGCGTTGAAGAATCGGCTAACTACAATGCAACTTCGGTTGAGGTAGTAATAACCGTAAACAAGCGCATAGTAACTCTCGACTGGACGGACGAAACGTTCACCTATAATAAGACGGAACAGGCTCCCGTGGCAACCGTAACCAACCTCGTCGGCGAAGATAAAGTGACGGTAACGGTTAAGGGCGCAACGGAAGAAGGAACCTGGACTGCACAGGCGACCGGACTTTCCGACGAAGACAACTACACCTTAGTCGGCGCAACCAATACCACCAAGGAATTCAAGATAGACGCTAAACCCGTTGATATTAATTGGGGCGAGCTCGTTATGGAATTCAACGGCAAGGACCAGTTACCAGAGGCTTGGGTAGTTACGATTGACGACGAGGATTGCACAGTAATTTTGGAAGGCGGCGGCAGAAACGTCGGCAAACATAAAGTAACGGCAACGGGACTTTCCAACCATAACTACGTGCTTACCGAGGATAACCTCGAAGTCGAAATGGAAATTACCCCCGCCCACCTCACGATAGAGCTTTCACCCACGACTGCGGTTTACGGAGTGGAAGAGACGCTCACGGTTTCAGGCAACCTTGAAAACGGCGCCGTTACCTACACGGTAATTCAGGACGAAGAGGCAGGAAACGCAACTATAACGGGCGACAAGTTCATGCCTACAAGGGCGGGCAACGTAGTCGTTAAAATCGTTGTTGCGGCAACGGATAACTGCTACGGTTATGAAGGCGAAGCAATCATATTCGTTGAAAAAGCCGAACGCACTTCTGTCGCGCTCATTGACGACACCACCGTTTACGGCGAGACGTTGAAGCTTGAGATAAGCGGCAACCTCGAAGACGGCGACGTATCGTACACGGTAGCAAACGGCGCAGACGACGATTCCGAAGCCCGTGCTACGATAAGCGGCAACGACGTGCTCGTAACTAAGCACGCGGGCACCGTTTACGTAACCGTAACGATAGCGGCAACGCAGAACTATAAGGAAACGGTAGTATCGTTACCCGTAACGATTGACCAGAGAATTGCGATAATCGCCTGGGGCACTACCGAGTTCAAGTATACCGGAAATTATCAGGTACCCGACGCAACCGTATCTAACCTTCTCGAAGGCGACGAGTGCGGGGTAAGGGTATCGGGCGCACAGAAGAATGCGGGCAACTACACCGCAACCGTATCGGAGCTTTTGAACCCCGACTACAAGTGCGGAGGGGCAACGGTATCCAGAACGAGCACGCTGTTCAATATCGGTAAAACCGAAATTGATATCGAGCTTGAAAACAGCTACATTACTATTGAAAAAGTCGAGAAGCTGTCCGTAAAGGGCAACAAGGGCGACGGAGAAATAACCTACGTCGTAACAAACGGCCTTGGCGAAGCGGTTATAACCGACGCGGAAGGCACGGTTGCCGCCGACGGTCAGTACATCAAGGGTACCAAGCTCGGCACCGTAATAGTTACCGTTACCGTAAAGGAAACGGCTAACTACCTCGGCAATGAAATCAAGGCGCTCGTAATTATCCAGAAAGACGTACCCAAGGTTACGCTTAAACAAAATACCGTAATGTACGGTGAAGAGCTCGTGCTCGGTATAGACGGCTTCGTCGAAGGCGGCAGGGTATCTTATACGGTATCCAACGCTTCCGGTCAGGCAATCTTTGCGGACGGTAAGCTTATACCCCTTCACGTCGGTGAAGTAAACGTTACCGTATCGACTGGCGAAACCGACAGATACAGCGCAACGACCACTACCCTTAAAGTAACCATAACACCCAGACCTTTGACTATGATTGAATGGGATGAGGATACGCTGGAATTCACGTATGACGGAATTTCTATCTTCGCACCTACGGGTATCGCAAGAGGCACCGTCAACAACGAAGAGTGCGGCGTGGTAGTAACGGGCGGAAAGACGGCGGCAGGCGTTTACCCTGCAGGCACCGCTTACGCGGTATCGCTTACCAACCCCAACTACACGTTGGAAAAAGACGGCGCTAAGGTAGAGGGCTGGCAGGCGCCCGAGTTCGAAATAACGAAGGCTAAGCCGGTAATTAAAATTCTTACCACCACGATAACGATTGACGTTCCTACGATAATCTTAATAAGCGGTAACAACGATAACGCACCCGTAAGATATATGCTTGAAAACGGCACCGGTGAAGCGACGCTGGTCGGCAACGTAATAACCGGTACCAAGCTCGGCGAAGTATATCTTACCGTATCCGTAAACGAAACCGACAACTACCTGTTCGGCTCGGCAAGCGCGGTAATTCTCGTAGAAAAGCCCGAAGCGCCTATCGAACTCGAAGACGTCGAAACAATTTACGGAACCGACCTTACGCTCAACGTTCTTAACGAGGACGACGAGGGCGGCGCGGTTACGATTGCGCTTAAAGAGGGAACCACCCTTGCAACGCTCAGCGGCAACGTGCTTACCCCTAAGGGAGTCGGCAAAGTAACGGTAATAGTTACGGTTGCGGCGACGGAATCTTATAGGGAAACCGTAATCGAATTCACGGTTACCATACTTCCAAAGCCCGTAGAACTGACCTGGGAATATCCCGAATTCGTATACGACGGCGAGGAACACGCACCCGTTGCAAAAGTCGGTAACATTGAAGAGGGCGACGAATGTACGGTTACCGTAAGCGGCGCAATCAACGCGGGCACGGACTGCGAAGCAACTGCTACGGCACTTTCAAATCCCAACTACACGTTGGAGGAAGGCACTAACGTAACTACTACCTTCGTGATAAAGCCCAGACCCGTAAAGGTAAGCTGGACTTATCCCGAAAACGGCTTCACCTATAACGGTAAGGAGCAGGCTCCCGCCGCGACGGTTGAAAACGCAATCGGTGAGGACGTAGTAAAAATCACTAAGGTAAACGGCTCTAAGGACGCGGGCGTCGACTTGACTGCAACCGCGGTGGAAACGGATAACACCAACTACACCTGCGAAGGCGGTGAAAACGTAACCACGCTATTCACTATCAATCCTTTCGAGATTGAAATAGAGTGGGGTGACGAGTTCAGGCTCGTTTACAACGGCAAACAGCAGGCACCCGCGGTTAAGGCGTTGGGCACATTCGGCGACGAGCTTGCGCTTGCGGAAGTTGCGGTTGCCGATGGTGAAGGTATCCACGTTCGTGAAGAACCGTACACCGGAACGTTAACCGGCAAGATGCTAAACACCAACTACAAGATTAAGGACGGTTTCCTTGACGGCTTTGTGCTTGAAAAGGAATTCTGGATTATACCCGCAACGGTTACCATTGAAGAGGCAGTCCTTGTAAAGGAATATCTCGGCACAGACCAGATGCCCGACTTCACTATAACTATTTTAGGTGAAGATGACGACATTAAGATTGTAACGGACAAAGCGTACACCGACGTGGGCAAGTACCCCGTAGAGTTGAAGCTTGAAGGAGCATCGGCAGGTGATTACGTGCTTGCGGAAGCGGATTTGAACAAGTTATTCGAAATAACCCGTAAAAAGGTTACGTTGAAGGTTGACGCAAACGACAGAGCAGAACAGTATACAGGTAAAGCGATAGACGTTTCCGCATGGGAAGACTGGTATACGATGGAGCTTCTGGGCTTGCTTGACCCCGACGCGGATAAGGACGTAGACGACGTATTCAGAACCAATACGCTCGTGTTTGTGCCTAAGATTTACGAGGCGCCCGCAGCGTCAACGTTTGCAACCTTCGCTTTGGAAACTCAGGATTCGGATGTTGACGACTCCAAAGAGCTTAAAGAAGTAGTCGATATGGGTAAATATCTCATACTTCCCTCGCTCCGCAGCGGCGTACTTACGGATTCGACTAACTACGTGCTAGAAAAGATAGTAGACTCTAACGGAACGTTGCTCGTATGTTCAACCAACTTCCTCGAGCTTACGGAAGAATCAAAGTATCAGTTTATTTATGAGAGGGTAAACAGATATGGATTTAGATATGTCACTGCGTACGAGCAAGAAGGATTGGCTCACGGTGTAGACGATCTCATGTTCGAAAATTTCATACTCGGCCAAATCTTAACAGAAACCACTATAGATACGTTCCTTTCGAATATAAAAGACGTGTCCCTTTTGAAACTGTATACTCATGATAATTTGCTTATTTATGAGAACGGTCAACCGGTGGAAGGTTATGACGAACTTATGGACAGCAGTATGCTGTTCGTAGGTACAGGTTGGCGCGTTGAATATGGCGAGGGTGACGATGTGGATATTGTTTATATCTCAGTTTTAGGTGACTTAGACGGCGACGGCATGATAAGCACTAATGATACCTTGAAAGTTAGCTCGTTCATAGCCGGTAATGTCAATTTTGGCGAAGTATTGCGTCTTTCGGCAATGATTTCCAATACAGGTTCGATAAGTGCTACCGACTTGTCGGTATTGAGTGGAATAATAAGCAATGCGGATTCTGGAAATGGTAAATACTTCACTTATGTTAAATAAAAACTTTTCGCCTATCATAAGGAATTCTTCTTGCAACAGTATCCAATCCAAATAATTAAAAACAATAATGCAAATTCAGAAATCTGAATTTGCATTATTTATATTTGGGAGTTAAAAATCGTTTGACACGTGGCGCATTTAAAAGTATAATTATAAGGTATAGTTATGAAACACTTTAAATTAAGAAAAATTTTAATATGCGCGGTATCAGCGGCAGTCGTTACATCTGCCTGCGTATCGCTTGGTGCGTGCAATATCGAAACTGCTCATCCCGAGGCGGAAATTACCTATGAATTCAACGGTGAAACCTACGCCGTTAAATACACGCTTTACAGGGATTTGCGTCCCCACACCGTAAGGCACTTTATCGAGCTTGCAAACGAGGGCTTTTACGACGGCACGATAGTACACGACTTCGATTCAAGCGACTGGTTTACGGGCGGCTATTCGTATGACAGTGAAGATTATACGGCTAAGAAGGACAACGCCGGTCAGATGGCGGAGTACTTTGAAGCGCATGCTAAAGAGGACGCTTACGTAAAGCTTTACGCCGACGGCAAGCTTTCGAAAACTGTTTTCAAAGAGTCTGCTTATAACGATGTTACCGAGAAAATCGAAAACGCAAACGAGTACGTCCCCGCACTTATGGGCGAGTTCTACAACAACATTCACCAGGAGTTCGACAACGACCCTCTCAACGCGGAAATAGGTTGCCTCAAAACTTACTATTACGATAAGACCACTACGAATAAGGTTTTCGTAACGCCTACCTCCGACCAGACTATCAGGGCCGACTATTCCAACAACTGCACCACTTCCCTGTTTGCGGTACAGACTTCGTCAAGCTCGAGCTATAGCCGTTCCGACTATTGCGTATTTGCAAGACTTTCTAGCACGGACGCGTTCTACGATTTAACCGACGCAGTAAACGACTATATCACGAACGAGCACGGCGGCACGAGAAGTAACTTCTATAACGAAACCACCGTTCACGTTGACAACAACGACAATTATAGCGATAAAGCCGAAGCGGACAAGGGCAAGGAAGTTAAGTTCAAGGCTCCCAAAACGCCCATAATTATCAAGACGGTTAAAATAACCAAATATTAATTTTAATTAGTTAAGCACCCGCAGCTTGTAGCTTCGGGTGCTTCTTAGTTTTAAGCGTATTTTAACGACGCAAAAAGATAGGAGGATATATGACGAATTTATTGATTAGTTTAGCCGATAATTTTTTGGGATTACCCCTTTGGGCATGGATTGCCGTTGTTGCAGCAGTCATAATAGTGCTGATACTTGTTATAGTTGTAGTTTCTAACGCGCATAAAAAATCCAAAAAGAAAAAGGCGGCAAAATCCTCGGCTGAGCGAAAAGCCGCCGCGCAAGCAACGCAAACAGGCGGCGAAGAGAATAATAAAATGGAAGCAAAATCCGGCGCTGATAACAAGGCGGACGACGATAAGGTTTACCATATTTCCAAAAGAAAAGACGACGGCAAGTGGCAGATAAAAATGGCGGGAGGGGCAAAAGCCATTAAGCTTTTCGATACTCAGGCGGAGGCAATGGCTTACGGCAAACAGCTTGCGCAAAATCAGGGTGCGCGCATTATGCTGCATAAAGTAGACGGCTCGTTCAGAAAATTGAATTATTAATTATTACGCACAGCGTAGGCTGTGCGTAAATTTGTTTTAACGGTTTGACAAAGCGGCAATAAGTTTATAAAATATATATAAAATATTTCGGTTGTAGAGAGGAGCAAGTTATGACAAAGATAGATATATTTTCGGGGTTTCTCGGCGCGGGCAAAACCACGCTCATAAAAAAACTTATTAACGAAGCCTATGCGGGCGAAAAGCTCGTTTTAATTGAAAACGAATTCGGCGAAATAGGAATAGACGGCGGATTTTTGCAGGACGCAGGAATTAAGATTAACGAGCTTAACTCGGGCTGTATCTGCTGCTCGCTCGTCGGTGATTTTGCAAAGGCGCTTGAAAAGGTGCAAAAGGAATATCACCCCGACCGTATTTTAATAGAGCCGTCCGGCGTGGGCAAGCTTTCCGACGTTATAAACGCAGTCAAAAGCGCAAACCTTGGAGACTCAGAAATCAACTCCTACACGGCGGTAGTGGACGCGCTTAAATGCAAGACCTATATGAAAAACTTTGGCGAATTTTTCAACGACCAGATTGAAACCGCCGCGTGCATTATTTTCAGCCATACCGATGTTGCAAGCGAGGAAAAGCTTGCCGCCGCGCTCGAACTTGTGCGCGCGCGCAACGGTCATGCAACCATAGTTACAACGCCCATAGCGCAGCTCGACGGTAAGGAACTGCTTGCGGCAATGGAGCACTCCAAAACGCTTGCTTCCGAGCTTGAAGAGCTTGAACATGAACACCACTGTTGCCATGGACACCACCACGACGAAGAGGACGAGCACCACTGCTGTCATCATCACCATGACGGGGAAGAAGAGGAACATCACTGCCATCACCATCACGATGATGAAGAACACCATTGCTGCCACGGACATCACGACGACGAACACGAACACCACCACGACCATGATGACGAGTGCGGCTGCGGACATCATCACGACCATGAGCATCACCACCATCACCACGCGGATGACGTGTTTACAAGCTGGGGCGTGGAGACGAGCAAGAAGTTTACCGCGGACGAGCTTAAAACGGCACTTGCGGCGCTTACGGACGGCGTGCGTTTCGGCACGGTTCTCCGCGCAAAGGGCATAGTTGCTTCTGCTTCGGGCAAGTGGCTGCACTTCGATTATATCCCCGGAGAGGTCGACGTGCGCGATGGCAGTGCTTCGTATACGGGCAGGCTGTGCGTTATAGGCGCAAAGCTCGACGAGGAAGAATTAAAAGAATTATTTGGCGTGTAATAATATGGAAGATATAGGCGTTTATCTCTTTCTCGGTTTTTTGGAATCGGGCAAGACGAAATTTATACAGGAAACTTTGGAAGACCCCAGAATGGATACGGGCGAGCGCACTTTGCTTCTCGTCTGCGAGGAGGGGGAAGAGGAGTACAATCCCGACAATTTCAAAGTTAAGTACGTAACGAAGGTTACGCTTGAAAGCGCGGAAGAACTTACCGCGGACAACCTTCAAAGCCTGACGGACAAGTATAAGGTTCAGCGCGTAGTGGTCGAGTACAACGGCACGTGGCTTTTACAGCAGTTTTTCGACGCAATGCCGGAAAGCTGGGTAATAAACCAGATAATGACGTTCTTCGATGCAAACACGTTTTTGAACTACAACCGTAATATGCGCCAGCTAGTATTCGATAAAATGCAGATGACGCAAATGGTAGTGTTCAACCGCTTCAAAGGCGAGTACGATAAGCTCGATTTTCATAAGGTCGTGCGCGGCGTATCCCGCCGTCCCGACATAGTTTACGAGTACGTTGGAGGCAAAGCCGAGTTTGACGAAATAGAGGACCCTATGCCCTTTGACGTCAACGCGCCCGTTATCGAAATTGCGGATAAGGACTTCGCCTGGTTTTACAGCGACCTTGCGGAAAAGACTGACACGTATATCGGCAAGACGGTTAAATTCAAGGGAATGGCGGCTGTTTCAAAAAAAATGCCGGAGGGCTGTGCGGTGCTCGGCAGGCACATTATGACCTGTTGTGAAGCAGATATTGCTTACGACGGTTTTGCGGTTAAGCTGGGCAAAACAGCGGAAGAAGTCAAAACGTGCGACTGGTTTATTGTAACTGCAAAAATCGCGTTTGAATATAACGGCGTTTACCGCGGCGAAGGTCCCGTGCTCATAGCTGAAAAGTTAGAGCCGTGCGATGCGCCCGAAGAACTTGTAGTTACTTACAATTAAATCATATAAAATGCGCCCCCGAAAATTTGATTTTCGGGGGCTCTTAATTTATTTAATTTTTCTTTGCGTCGTCGATAATCTTTTCGGCTAACTGCGGGGGAACTTCCTCGTATCTTAAAAACTCGGTTGAAAATTTACCCTGTCCGCGGGTCATTCCGCGCAAATCGGTTGCGTATTTGGTTATCTCGGAGAGGGGCACTTCCGCAACCACCGTGGTTATATTCCTTTCCGTTGCGCTTTCCGAAATCCTGCCCCTGCGCTTGGATATGTCGCCCATCACCGCGCCGAGGTATTCGCCGTCAACCGCAACTTTAAGTTTTACGACAGGCTCTAAAAGCACGGGCTTTGCGTTTTTCAGTCCCTCTTTGAACGCAAGCGCCGCCGCCGCTTTGAACGCCATTTCCGACGAGTCCACGTCGTGATAGCTTCCGTCGTACAACACGGCTTTAAGTCCCGTTACGGGATAGCCCGCAAGCACGCCGTGCGCAAGACATTCTCTAAGCCCTTTTTCAACCGCGGGGATATACTGTTTGGGTACCGCGCCGCCAACAACTTCGTCGCCGAAAACAAATTCTTCGTCGCACGGCTCGAAGCGCACCTTGCAGTGTCCGTACTGACCGTGACCGCCCGACTGCTTCTTGTGTTTGCCCTCTGCGTTGGCAACGGCGCGCACTGTCTCGCGGTAAGGTATTTTCGGTTCGGAAAGGCTGACGTCGATGCCGTAGCGCGCTTTAAGCTTTTTGGCAAGCACTTCAATATGCACCTCGCCCTGACCGCTTAAAACAAGCTCGCCTGTGTCAACGCGCTTTTCTACGGAGAAGGTGTAATCCTCCTCGCGCATTTTGTTAAAGCCTGCAAACATTTTGTCTTCGTCGCCCTTGTTCACCGCCTTGACTGCAAGTGAAAGCGAGGGGCGGGGGAAGCGGATATGGTCGAACT
>JAIDRY010000081.1 GCA_029061465.1 Clostridia bacterium | reverse complement strand
CACGAGGTTGAAGTTGAATATGCCGTAAAGCCCCCAGTTGAGAGCTCCGACAAGTACCAGAATATAAGATAATATATTGGCAAAAATCATTTCTATCTCCTTTAAAAGGAGTATTTGCAGCTTTGCCTTAATTATACTTATTATTTTTAACGTCCTTGCGCTTCTTTCCCTCTTCCTCGGCTTCGAGTGCAGCGTTGAACGCTCTTTCAGCCTCCTCCGCCGTTATAGTGCCGCGCTCTATAAGAACCTCGGCGTAGGTTTTATCGCGCGTTTCGCCTAGATAGCTTTTACGCTCGCCGCGCATTGCAAGCACCGCGCATTTTATAATTATGAAAATATCGGTGAAAAGCTCTCTGCGTTTTGCGTACGCTTTATCGAGCTTGAACGCCTGTTCGTAGGTCAGCTCGTCGTCGCCCGAAAGCGCAAGGTTTGAAAATATCCCCGGCCTTGCGGCAAACCTTTCCATAGCGCTATCGTCCAAAAGCGCACCGTCGCCGATACTCATGGGCTTTATGCCGACAAAGCTGAGCCGCCCGCACAGAACGTCCAAAAGCCTCGGCAGATTTTTTATTCCCCTTTCAATCCCCGCGTACGAGGTGATATAGATTATTTTACCGCCCTTGCCCAGAACTGGGGTTTTCTCATAAACGCGCTCCGCATTTTTGCGGGAGATGACCGCACCCGCAATGAGCACGGGCGAAGTTATTATTACCGCTAAAAAAGCAAAGATAAAGTCGAGGACGAGTTTAAAAAACCACTTGTAGTTTAAGTCTATTATAAGTATGAACAGCACCGCAATGACGGCGCCCGCAACCGCGCGCCCCGCCGCGCTCTGTAAAAATTCACTCATCTTCTTCCACCGTATTTATAATTTGTTCTATCCGTTCGAGCACGGCTTCAAGCCCCTGTCTCGTTTCGGACGAAACGGGAATAACGTTGCCCGCACCGCACTTAAAGGTTGCGGCGATTGCGCTTACCCCTCTTGTTTGTGCCGCGCGGGAAATTTTGTCCGCCTTGGTCGCAATTACCGTAAAGGGGAAACGGTGATAGTAAAGGTACTCCACCATTTGCTTATCGTCCGCCGTCGGGTCGTGTCGGATATCCGCAAGCGTAAAAACGTGGGTTACGTTATCTCTGTCCGCAAAGAAGCCGTCCAAAAGCTTAGCCCACTTGACCTTTTCGTCCTTGGAAACGCGGGCGTAGCCGTATCCTGGCAAATCCGCAAGGATAAAATACCCGAAGTCGAAATAGTTTACAAGCCGCGTCCTGCCCGGGTCCTTTGAAACCTTGGCAAGCTTTTTGCGGTTTGCAAGCATATTTATAAAGCTCGATTTGCCCACGTTCGATTTACCGCACACGGCAATTATCGGTTTATCCGCTTTTATAAACTGCGCTTTCGTCGCGGCGCTGGTTATAAATTCGGCTTTTGTTAAATTCAACATATCCGCACCTTTTAATTAAAGGTTTATTATCGCGCTGTGGAATACCGCGTCCACGTCCGTAACGGGGATAAAGTTCAGCTGCTCGCGCACGTTTTGCGGGATTTCTTCCAAATCCTTTTTGTTGTCCGCGGGGATTATTATATCCTTGACGCCTATGCGGTAAGCCGCAAGCGCCTTTTCCTTTAATCCGCCTATGGGCAGAACCTTGCCTCTAAGGGTAATTTCACCGGTCATTGCAACGGATTTTTTAACGGGCTTTTTGGTGAATGCGGAAAGTATCGCCGTAGCCATAGTTATACCCGCGCTGGGCCCGTCCTTGGGCGTTGCGCCCTCGGGCACGTGAATATGAATATCGGTATTTTCAAACTGCTTTACGTCAAGCCCGTAGCTTTGGCTGTTGGAACGGATATAGCTTATTGCGGCGCGGGCACTCTCTTTCATAACGTCGCCAAGCTTTCCCGTTAAAAGTATTTCGCCCTTGCCCTTCATAGCGGAAACTTCGATAGTCAGCGTAGTGCCGCCCACCGCAGTCCAGGCAAGCCCCGTTGCCGCGCCCACCTCGTCGCCTTCAAGCTGTTTGTCGCGCTCGTATCTGCGTGCGCCGAGAAGTTCCTCAACGCTTGCCGCCGTAACGTTAGTTTTCGTCTTTTTGCTTCCCGCAAGCTTTACGGCGATTTTACGGCAAACCGCGTCGATATTTCTTTCAAGACTTCTCACGCCCGCTTCCATAGTGTAGCCCGTGATAATCTCGTCTATAGCTTCGTCGTCGAATGTGAGCTTGCCCTCCTCAATTCCGTTTGCCTTGCGGCGCTTGGGGATAAGATAGCGCTTTGCTATTTCGCGCTTTTCTTCCTGCGTGTAGCCGTTAAGCTCTATAATCTCCATTCTGTCCAAAAGAGGTCTGGGAATTGTGCCGAGGTCGTTTGCCGTGGTTATAAACAAAACCTTGCTCAAATCGTACGGCACTTCTAAATATCTGTCGCGGAAGGTGGAGTTTTGCGCAGGGTCTAAAACCTCCAAAAGCGCGCTTGCGGGGTCGCCGCGCATATCCGAGGAAAGCTTGTCTATTTCGTCTAAAAGGAACACGGGGTTTATTGTGCCCGCCTGCTTCATACCGTTTATAATTCTTCCGGGCATTGCGCCTATATAGGTCTTTCTGTGTCCGCGGATTTCACTTTCGTCCTTGACGCCGCCGAGACTCATTCTCACGAATTTTCTGCCGAGGGCGCGCGCAACGGAAGTTGCGATAGAGGTTTTACCGACGCCGGGAGGGCCTACAAGACATAATACGGGGGCGTTCAAACCGTCCGTAAGCTTTAAAACGGCAAGGTATTCCGTAATTCTTTCCTTTATCTTTTCAAGCCCGTAATGGTCGTCGTTTAAAATTTTAACCGCGTCCTCAAGCTTTTCGGTGTCCTCCGTCTTTTCAGACCAGGGGGTGTCCAAAATCCACTCGATATAGAGGCGCAACACGTTAGACTCGGGCGAGGAGGGCTGCATTTTGCTCATTCTCGTAAGCTCTTTTAAAGCCTTTTCCTCGACCTCTGCGGGCATACCCTTTGCCTTTATTTTCCTTTCAAACTCCTCGCGCTCTTCCTCGTCGTCGCCAAGCTCGGTGTGAATGGCTTTGAGCTGTTCGCGAAGATAATATTCCTTTTGGTTCTTTTCAATGCTCTGGCGCACCATTGCGTTTATCTTCTTTTCAAGACGGGAAATTTCAAGCTCGCCGTTTAAAACTCTGTCAATGCGTTCGAGCCTGTCCACCACCCTGCTCATTTCCAGAATTTCCTGCTTTTCGGTAAACTTTAACTGCAGGCTGTGGGCGGCTATATTTACGAATTTATCCGGCTCGGTACAGATGTCGAGCGCGGCTATGACGTCCTTTGAAATTTTACTGTCCGTCTGCGCAACGTCCTGCATAAGACTTTTGGAAGTGCGGAAATACGCTTCCTCCAAATCGGGCGAGGTGTGAACGGGAACAAGCTCGTCCACGGTTGCAAAGTACGAACCGTTTTCAAGCTCGTACGCACGCGCGACGGCGCGGTAAAGCCCCTGCACCGAAATGCGTATATTGTTGCCGGGCAGGCGCGTAACCTGTTTTAATCTTACCACCGTACCTACAAGGTACAGCTCGTCGGGATTTATTTCAGCCCTTTCGGGATTTTTTTGCGCAACGGCAAAAAGAATGGAATCCCTTTCGCTTGCCGCCTTTATTGCGGAAAGCGATTCCACTCTGCCCACGTCTAAATTCGCGTTGATATCGGGAAAAAGCACCCTGCCGCGAAGCGCCAAAACGGGAAAATTGTCCGTCCTCGTCCTTGACATAATTACTCCTTAAAAATTACGCGCAATTTCGTATTGAGTTGAAATTGCGCGGATAATTCTTTTTATTTAAGCCGTTTCAGAATAAATGAGTTTAGGCTCTGCCTTGTCGGTTACACATTCTCTGGTTACGATAACTTCCTTTACGTTCTTTTCGGACGGAAGTTTGTACATTACCGAGGTCATAAAGCCCTCTATTATCGTCCTTAATCCGCGCGCGCCCGTCTTTAAACGGATTGCGGTATTTGCAATTTCCCTTACCGCCGCGTCCTCGACGGTGAGCTTAACCCCGTCCATTGCAACAAGCTTCTGATACTGCTTTATTATTGCGTTTTTGGGGCGGGTGAGAATGTTCACAAGCGCGTCCTCGTTGAGAGGGTGCAAACTTACCACGATGGGGATACGACCGACGAATTCGGGAATAAGTCCGAATTTGGTCAAATCCTGCGGCTTGACGTCGGAAAGCATTTCGTAAACGTTTTCCTCGTTATCCTTTACCGCGCCGCCGAAGCCGAGCGAAGTGTTGTCGCGCCTTTTCTGCACTATCTTATCAAGTCCTACGAACGCGCCGCCGCAGATAAATAAGACGTTGGTGGTGTCTATGCGCAGGCACTCCTGCTGGGGGTGCTTTCTGCCGCCCTGCGGGGGAACGTTTGCAACCGTGCTTTCGATTATTTTCAAAAGCGCCTGCTGTACGCCCTCGCCGGAAACGTCGCGCGTTATGGAAACGTTTTCGCTCTTTCTTGCAATCTTATCAATCTCGTCGATATAGATTATACCGCGCTGCGCCTTCTGGATATCGTAGTCCGCGTTCTGAATAAGCTTTAAAAGTATATTTTCCACGTCCTCGCCGACGTAGCCCGCTTCCGTAAGCGTGGTCGCGTCAGACGAAGCAAACGGTACGTTGAGTATCTTTGCAAGCGTCCTTGCAAGCAGGGTTTTACCGCTGCCCGTAGGTCCGAGCAAAAGCACGTTACTCTTTTCTATTTCGACCTCTTCACCGTCGGATTTGCGGCCTAAATTATTAATACGCTTATAGTGGTTGTATACCGCGACGGACAGCACCTTTTTAGCCTCGTCCTGTCCTACAATATACTTGTCAAGCTCTTCCTTTATCTCTGCGGGAGTTTTCAGCGCAACGGGCGATACGTCGCCGTCGTCCAAATCGTCGCTTAACATATCCTGACAGATAAGCACGCACTCGTCGCATATGCACGAGCCGTCTTTACCGGTAATGAGCTTTTTAACCAATTCTTCCGTTTTTCCGCAAAATGAACAACGTCTTTGCTCTTTCAAAAAAATACTCCTTTTATACCGCCTTTACGGTTAAAATTTACGGCGCAAGGCAAGTTCACCTTGCGCCGGCATTAAATTAATTGAAATTATCTCTTATAGAAAACTTTATCGATAAGTCCGTATTCGAGCGCTTCCTGTGCGGAGAGATAGTTGTCTCTGTCCGTATCCCTTTCAACTTCCGATACGGGTCTGCCCGAATTTTGCGCAAGTATGGTATTGAGCTTATGCTTTGTTTTGAGAATATGCTCGGCGGCGATTTTAATATCGCTTGCCTGTCCCTGAGCTCCGCCCAAAGGCTGATGAATCATAATCTCGCTGTTGGGAAGCGCGTATCTCTTTCCCTTCTGTCCGCTTGAAAGAAGGAACGCGCCCATCGAAGCCGCCATACCGATACAGATAGTTGAAACGTCGCACTTGACGTAGTTCATCGTGTCGTATATCGCAAGTCCTGCGGAAACCGAGCCGCCGGGGCTGTTGATATAAAGCGAAATATCCTTTGAAGGGTCCTTCGCTTCGAGATAGATAAGCTGAGCTACGACGGTATTTGCAACCGCGTCGTCAATCTCGCCGCTTAAAAATATAATTCTGTCTTCTAAAAGTCTGCTGTAAATATCGTACGAACGCTCCCCGCGGGAGGTCTGTTCAACAATGTAAGGAACGAGTGCGCCCTTTTCTTTTAACATAATTAGCTCCTTTATTTTTGCCTTAACGGGATTAAATTATTCGCTCTTTTTTGCAGCGGGTTTTTTAGCGGCGGGTTTTTTAGCCGCCTCCGCTTCGGGTTTAGCTTCCGCGGGCTTCTTAGCCGCAGGCTTTTTTGCCGCGGGCGCCGCTTTCTTTTCGTCCGTGTAAAGCTCGTTTTCCTTTGAAAGCAGGTCGAAAAGCTTGGTTATTATTATATCGTTTCTGATATAGTCCACCTGTCTGGGGTCCATAGTCTTTTTGTACTCTTCCGCGCTCTTTTCAACGGAAGCCGCCTGCTCTGCAATTTTCTCGTCGATTTCCTTATCGGTTGCGGTAATTTTCTCCTCGCGCACGATTTTATCTATTACGAGCTGAGTCATTACGCGGGGC
>JAIDRY010000080.1 GCA_029061465.1 Clostridia bacterium | reverse complement strand
AATCAGGATTAACTCCGCAAAAAATAACTATGGAAAAAATATTATAAGGATTTCAAAATGAGCAACGAAATTGTTATTAAGAGCGAGCGCATTTCCAAAGATGAGTACGTAGATTTTCTCAAACGAACTAATTTGGGTTCACAATATCCGATGGAGCGGTTTTCCGAAAGAATATCTAAACTCGTTAAAAATGCTACTATCAGTCTTGTAGCGAGAAATAACCAAAAACTAATCGTTGGCGTACTGTTTGCCTTAACCGATTTTGCTTATTGGCTCTATGTAACCGATTTAGGGGTGGACAGAAACTACGAACGGCAAGGAATAGGCAAAAGACTAATGAAAGCCGCGCATACGCTTGCTGGCGGTGAAAAGGATATTGCAATATATTTGGTAGCGAATGAAAAAGCAATTCCTTTCTATGAAAGTTTAGGAATGAAAAAAGCGGCAGACGTAATGCAACTAAACAATGTTGAATGGACAAGCTTTACTGTTAAATAACAAATATACCGACGGTATTTCTTACCGTCGGTATTAATTTTTAACTTAAAATTTGAAACAGTACAGTTACGCAAGCTGTGATAAAATATGTCTTGCCACATGCACTCCGCTTGCGGAGGCGTGCGAAAGAGAATGCGTTACTCCGCTACCGTCGCCGATGATATACAGCCCCTTATGCTGTGCTTCAAGGTTTTCGTCCGTTTCAACTTCCATATTATAGAACTTAACCTCAACGCCGTACAGCAACGTTTCGTCGTTTGCCGTGCCGTTCGCCACTTTATCAAGTGCGTAAATCATTTCTATAATTCCGTCAAGAATACGCTTAGGAAGAATAAGACTCAAATCGCCGGGGGTTGCACTCAGCGTAGGAACGACGAGGTTTTCGTCTATCCTCTTCTGAGTACTCCGTCTTCCCCTTACCATATCACCGAAACGCTGTACGATAACGCCGCCGCCAAGCATATTAGAAAGCCTTGCTATGCTCTCGCCATAGCCGTTGCTGTCCTTGAACGGCTCGGAAAAGTGCTTTGACACAAGCAGGGCGAAGTTGGTATTATTCGTCTTGCGGCTCTCATCATCAAAGCTGTGCCCGTTGACGGTGATAATACCGTTGGTATTCTCGTTTACCACTATGCCGTGCGGGTTCATGCAGAACGTGCGCACCCTGTCCTCGTATTTTTCGGTGGTGTATACAATTTTACTTTCATATAATTCGTCGGTAATGTGTTCAAACACCTCGGCATTAAGCTCCACGCGCACGCCGATATCAACGCGGTTTGAATGTGTAACAATGCCAAGATTATTACATACTTTTTCCATCCACTTACTGCCGCTTCTGCCAGCCGACACAATGCAATATTTACACGAATAACTCTTATCCGCAATAACCTCAAAGCCATCAGCAGTCTTTTGGATATCGCTGACGTGCGTATTGAAAAAGAAGTCAACCTTGTCTTTCAGCTCGTCAAAGATATTTGAAAGCACGATATAATTGATGTCCGTTCCCAAATGCCGAACCTTAGCGTGCAGCAAATTGAGCTTGTTCTGTGTGCAGATTTTATGAAAGTTCGTGCCCGACGTGGAATACAGTTTAGTATTTGCCCCGCCGTGCGCGACGTTAATTTTATCGACGTATTCCATCAGCTCCAACGCCGTTTTTTTGCCGACGTGTGAATAAAGACTTCCGCCAAAATCGTTTGTAATATTATATTTTCCGTCTGAGAAGGCACCCGCGCCACCGAATCCCGACATAATCGAGCAGGTCTTACAGCTAATACAAGATTTAACTTTTACGCCGTCGATAGGGCATTTGCGTTTAGAAAGCTCGTTTCCATCTTCAAACACTGCCACTTTAAGTCCGCTGTTCCTCAACTCGTACGCAGAGAAAATTCCGCCCGGCCCTGCGCCTATAATAATAACGTCATAATTCATAAGTGCCTCGCTGTTCCACTAAACTTATTATTTTTTCCACGGCTTCGTTAACATCGTCTCCCACGGTAATTGCCGCATCGCAAACTTCGCTGTTGCGGTACTCGAAGTCAAGCGACATAATGCGTCTCGTCTTGTCGTCAATATCGATATTTCTTTCGATAATACTCTTAATAGCGTCGGCGCGTTCCCTATGCGTAAACACAAGCATTGCGCGCTCGCGGTAAAGATTTTTCAACGTAATAGCGCCGCAGATGTCGATAGGGATAACGGCAATTCCACCCTTTTCTATGATAGGCGAAATATTCTTTTCTGACGTACCGAAGTGATATCCGCTGTAAACGGTTGTTTCAATATAGTTTCCCGCTTTCATTTCATTGAGGAACTGCTCCTCGCTGATAAAGCGGTAAGCGTCGTCCCCCTCGCTTTTACGGCGGGGGCGGGTAGTTGAAGTCAACGGTTTTTCAAAGCCTTTTCTCCGCGTCAGTTCATTAGCAATTTCTGTTTTCGACGAGCCTGAAGGTCCGACCAGACAGAGCACTCCGCCGTTCTTGATTACGGGGAATTTTTCTGTAAAGGAGTTGCGCACCATTTCGCAAAAATGCAAAAAGTCGTCGTAGCTGTTTACGGAAAGCAAGCCCGAAAGTCCGGTATTCCACGGTTTACGGAAAAGAACGGGATAAGCCGCACGCGAGCTCGAAATATTATGCGCACCGTCGTCAAGCATTATATCAAGCGAAATGATGTCCTTGCGCGTACCTAATATAATATTTTTAGAGGGAATTTCGGGAAAATCCTGAATAAGCCTCTCCGCCCTTGCGCTCATACAGCAAGCGGGCACAGCGGTAACGAAAAACACGTCGGCAATTTCCGAAAGCTTTTGCACAAACTCCCTTGCACCCTCGGTAACAGGTTGATTACGAACGAACTCGGGGTCGGAATAAAGCTGAATACGCTCCGCAGAGTGTCTGCCGCTGTCGCCCCAATACTTGATATCCTCTATCTTCAAGGGTTCTTCGTCAGGATAACGCTTATTGATTATCGAAACAGCGTAGGAATTACATTCATACAGCGTATCGTCCACGTCCAACCCGACGCGTATTCTGTATTTTCTCATATAGTGCTCCCTTTATTCTCCCGCCGCTTTAAGTAACTTCCGGCGGGTCTTTAATTATAATATAAGTTGCCCAGATTGTCAAGTCCAAAGGAAAGCCAACGCCCAAAAAGCTCAAAAACCGATGGTTGACAAACTGCTACCGTTATGATATAATATTTTGATATCGATTTATACGATTTCAGGAGGAACTATGTTTAAAAAAGCGTTATCTCTCATTAAGAAATATAACAGAATTATCATTAACCGCCATTCATTGCCCGCCGGCGACGCGCTCGGAAGCCAGCTTGGGCTTGCGGCGATAATTAAAGACAATTTTAAAAATAAGGAAGTTTACGTCGTCGGTGACGAAGCAACGCGCCTACCCTTTATGAACGGAGTAATGGACGAAATACCCGACGAATACTATTCAGACGCTCTTGCGGTAATTTTAGACTGCGGCTCTTCCCGCCTTATCTGCGACGAACGCTATAAAACCGCCGCAAAGACCTTGCGCATAGACCACCACATTTACTGTGAGGATATTGCCGACGTCGATATAGTAGACAGCTCATATGAAAGCACGTGCGGCATGGTGGCAATGTTTGCAAAAGAATGTAAACTCAAGCTCTGTCCTGTTTCCGCAACCGCATTATACACGGGAATGGTTACGGACAGCGGAAGATTTGTTTTTGACTCGGTTTCGGCAAGAACGTTCGAGCTTGCGGCTTTCCTTATGTCGCAACCTATTGATTTAAATACGCTTTATTACAATCTGTACGCGGAAGAGTTTTCTGAAATTATCGAGAAAGCAGACAATATGCACAAAATCAATTTTACGCCCAACAACGTTGCGTACATATACACTGCGCGCGAGGATTTACCCGAAAACAGCGAAGCCGCCCCTATCGTTTCCACGGGGCTTGTGGGACTTATGCGCGATATCAAGGGCGTGCACGCATGGGTAAACTTTACGGAAAGCTACGACGGCGTACACACGGAAATACGCTCCAACAAATACAATATCAATCCCATTGCCGTGAAATACGGCGGCGGCGGACACAAGAAAGCAAGCGGCTGTACCGTACCTGACAAGGCAACGGCAATGCAATTGCTTGACGATTTGAACGCGCTGGCGGCAACGGAGCAATCAAACTAAGACGGATTATCACAATGAACGAAGATATCAAAAAGCAAATTCTTAATAAAATAGAGAGCTACGATAAAATAATCGTATCGCGACATATTCGCCCCGACGGTGACGCGATAGGCTCGACAAAGGGCTTTACAGGCATTTTACGCGCCACATATCCCGAAAAGCAAGTTTATCTTCTTAACGACGACTATTCTGACCATATAGCTTTTTTAGGCGGCGAGGATAAACTTAAAGAGGATGAAATTGATAAAGTTTACGACGGCGCACTACTAGTAGTAATAGACACGGGCACGGCAGACCGCATTTCAAACAGCAATTATAAAAAGGCGCGTGAGATTATCAAAATAGACCATCATATAGACGACACTCCGTACGGAGATATAAGCTGGGTTGAAGACTTCCGCTCCTCCGCGTGCGAAATGATAGCAGACTTTTACTTAACGTTTAAAGACAGGCTGAAAATTACGACCGAGGCGGCAACCTGCATTTACTGCGGTATGGTGACTGACAGCAGCAGATTCCGCAACGAGGGCGTTACGGGCGAAACAATGCGGCTTGCAGGGGCGCTTCTCGATTTGAATATTGATACGCAGACGCTGTACTCCCACCTCTACACGGACGGGCTTGAAACATTTAAACTTAAATCGTACGTGTACGACCATATAAAAATTACGCCGAACGGCGTTGCTTACGTGTATATAGACGTAAAAACTCAAAAAAAATTCAACCTTACTCTCGAATCAGCAAGCGAGGTCGTAAGCGAGCTTAAACGTATACGCGGCAGCTTAATCTGGATAGCGTTTATCGACAACAAAGAGAAAAACCAAATCCGCGTGCGCCTGCGTTCACGCTTTGTACACGTAAACGAGCTTGCAAACAAGTACCACGGCGGCGGACATAATATGTCGGCGGGCGCAACGGCTTACTCAAAGGAAGAAATGCGAGCGCTTATCATTGACGCGGATAAACTTCTCGGCGAGTTTAAAGCCAAATACGGAGAAAGATTATGAAAATACTTATCGTAAACGACGACGGCATTGAAGCCGAAGGAATAAAGCACCTTGTAAACTGGGCTAAACTTAAGGGCGAAGTAAGCGTGTTTGCGCCCAAAGTGCAACAGAGCGGAAAGAGCCATTCTATTGAAATTCATAATACGTATGAGGTGAAAAAAGTTGACCTGTTTGACGGCGTAGAGGCTTACAGCGTGGACTCCACCCCCGCCGACTGCGTACGCATTGCAGTGCTTGGAATGAAGAAAAAGTTTGACCTTGTGCTTTCCGGCATCAACAACGGCCCGAACCTCGGCGGCGATATACACTATTCGGGAACTGTGGGCGCGTGTTTCGAGGGCGCAAAATCGGGAATCAAGTCGATTGCTATTTCCTCTGCGTTCAACTCTTTTGATAATGCTGTGAAGAATTTAGACCGAGTGTTCAATGAAATACAGAGCCGCAAAATGTTGGACTTTTCCGACATACTTAACGTGAACTTCCCCGAACGCGGCGACGAAATTTTGATAACGAGAATGGGCGAGGCTATTTACAGCGACGATTTTGAATTTTTAGAGAACGATATGGTAAAGCCCTGCCTTATAAGTCTTTATAAGGGCACGCGCAACCTTGAATTAGACACCGACGCAACTATGACGGGGCATATTTCCATTACCCCTATCCGCGTTGACTTAACAAACTTTTCGGCACGCGACATTATTACTAAAAACGTAGGTTAATTTATAATTAAAGCCTTCCCGCTTGGGAAGGCTTTTTCTTTACCGCATTATAAAGTAAAACAGCTTTCCGCGAGGGAAAGCTG
>JAIDRY010000008.1 GCA_029061465.1 Clostridia bacterium | reverse complement strand
GGGCATTGCAAGCAATATCTACCTCAACGGTGCATCTAAATTAATTAATATATCTTCAAAGGTACAACCCGGCAGACCGTACGGAGTTTCGAGCCCTGCCAACGGCGCCGTAACCCAAGGCTGGCCTACCTACAATAAAAACGTATCTCCCTTAGATTATTTTGTTTCCGAAACTTCGGTTTACGAAGTTGGGGAAAGCACCACCGGCGAGCTTATGTTCGTCAGCAACTACATTGACGAAAACTGGTCTACTGCGGTTGCTGCAAGCTTAGAATCGGGCAAAGTGCGGACAGTAACGCTTAAGGCGGACTGGGTTCCCGACAGTGATAATTTCGGTACGGGAACAGGCTATTACGGCGGTATGCTGTACGTTCCCGTCGGTGCTAAAATCATTCTGGATATGAACGGTTTCAGTATTAACCGTGGCATTTCCGCAGCAAGCACAACGGGCGGTATCTTCCGTATAAACGGTCAGCTTACCATTATCAATAACACCGGTAACGACAGCATTATTACCGGCGGTCATAATACTGCTTCAACCTATTCGAAAGCGGGTGGTATAACCGTGCTTTCAAGCGGTAAAATTGATATTTCCAACGTTAAGATAAGCGGAAATACAGAAACTTCAACGGGAAAATGCGCAAGCGCGCTGTACGTTGAAAAAGGCGGCGTATGCAACCTTGAAAACGTTACCATTACCAATAACGTCGGTTCAAACCAAGCTGCAGTATGTCTCGACGACGGAGCAAGGTTTACTATCGCCGGTAAAATGGTTATTGATAACAATACCACAAACGACGGTGCAAGCCGCGACGTAACGTTCTATTTCTCAGATGCTAAAGCAACAAACACGAATACGACCAAGATTACTATAAACTCGGCGCTCGCTTCCGGTTCGCATATCGGCGTTTATAAAAGGATAAACAATTACGCAACTTCCGATAAACACGATTTAATTACTGAAAATTACGGACGCTATAACAGCGAAAGCGCAGACACGTATTTCTTCGCTTCGGATAGTCCTAACCACAAAATAGTGGGTAAGTCCGGTCAAGTTGCTCTATTCTGTCTTGAAAATGCAACTAACTGGGTAAATGCGGTAAAAGCTACTTCTTCTTCCAGCAGGCCTGTAACGTTTACACTTTACTCCAACTGGATTGCAGAGAACGGCTCGTTCGGTAATGGCACGGGTTATTATTACAATGCGCTGCGCGTTCCTTCAGACAAAAATATTATAATCGATTTAAACAGCTTTAAGATTGACAGGAACCTGAGCAGCGGACAGTCTAACGGTTACGTAGTGTATGCCGAAGGAAAACTCACGGTAGAAGACAGCGTGGGCGGCGGTATGATAACCGGCGGTTATAATACTACCGCTAATAGCGCAAGCGGTATTTACGTAAAGTCGTCCACAACTACTCTCTTAAGCGGCGCTATTACCGGCAATGAAGGCGGCTACGGCGTTTACGTACATAAGTCGGGCGCTCTTTCACTTGGCGGCAGTGCGCAAGTTATTGGCAATACGAATGGTGCGGATAACGCAGATATTTATATTGCAAATACTATTGCCAACGTAACTATCGTTTCGCAGTTTACAGATGACGCTAAGTTCGGCATTTCAAGAGAATCAAACGGCGTATTTACAGAAAAATACGGTATTTACAATTCCGAATTGCCTTCAAAATACTTCACGTCGCAGGACAGCCGTTTCTACGTAACGGATAACGGACTTACCGGAAGTAAATACGAAGGCGCGTTCCTCAGTTCGGACCCTGCTATTAACTGGCAGTTTGCAGTAAAACAGAGTATCGATACCAACGGTAAGCAGCAGACTTTCAGACTGTTGTCTGATTGGTATGCGGATAATAATGGCTCGTTCGGTACCGGTACGGGATACAGAACCGGTGGGCTTTACGTTCCCAGTACCGCAAGCATTATCCTTGACTTAAACGGACACAAAATAGACAAGAAGGGTATCGATGTTTCGTCCTGCATACTCTTCGTTGACGGTAAACTTGAAATAATTGACTCAAGCGGTGATGATTCCGGCAAGATTACGGGCGGAGCACATTCAGTTTCCTCGTCGGGAGTCGACAGTCGCAGCGGCGGCATGACTATCCGTAACGGCTCGGTTATTATGCGCGGCGGTACTATAACAGGCAACACGGCTACATACGGACCGAATAAGGCGGGCGCGGTGTATATCCACAACGATGGTACGTTTACGATGCTCGGCGGTAAGATTACGGGCAACTCAGGTTACCAATACGGCGGCGTTTACGTATCGAGAGACGGTAAGATAAACCTCGGCGGCAGCGCGCAGATTTACGGCAACCCGAGCTTAGACGCATATGGAAATCCTACCGGACATGACAGTGACTTGTATTTCTATAATACAGCGGGCAAAGCAACTATTACCGAGCCTTTCACTGAAGACGCAACGATAGGTATTTTGGCTGACGTAAAGAAGCTCGAAGCAAGCGGAACAATTATAACCAAAAATTTTGGTACAAAAAATAAAGGCGTAGACCCCACGACGGTATTCTTCTCAGACGAAGATACCGAATACAGGATTGGGCTTAACAAATCGGAAGCGGTTATTTACAGCCTTAACAACAGCATCAACTGGACTAATGCGGTAACTGCGAGCCTTGATACAGGCAAAGAAGTAACTTTCGTGCTTTATTCCAACTGGACTGCTGAGGACAACGCCAATTATTATAAGTCATTCGGCGACAAGAAGGGTTACCGTTACGGTGCGTTGCGCGTTCCTTCAGGAGCAAAGATAATCCTCGATTTGAACGGACATACAATCGACCGTGAAATGCCTACACCTACGAGTTACGGTTACATACTTTTCGTAGAAGGTAAATTAACCATTATCGACAGCACCGTATCAGAAAGCGACCCTATAGTACAGGGCAGCATAACAGGCGGACAGTGCATAGATAACGGCAGAAGAACCGCAGGCTGTATATTTGTCGAAAACGGCGGCACGTTGACTATTCTTAACGGCACGATTACGGGTAACGTCGGCGGTTTAACGGCTGCTGATCCTTACGCATACAGCGGCGGCGTTACTGTAGCGGCAGACGGTAAGTTTAATTTAGGCGGAACCGCTCAGATTTACGGCAACACAAATTTAAGCGGCGAAAGTTCGAACATTTATCTCTGCGGAAATGACCAAGTTATAACTATTACCGAGCCTATGCGTCTTGCAGACGGCGACGCAGGTAAATTCGGTGTAATGAGAGGCACGGTAAAGAATGGTAAGGCTCAGGGCATTGGTTCTGTTACTTCGGGCTGGGGCAAATACGTTCCCGGCGTTGACCCTGCCGACCACTTCTTCCCCGACAGCGATTACATACTCGTGACGTCAGAGGGCGTCGGTAATAATTGCGAAGCGGTAATTCTCAGTAACGATAACCACGACAACTGGGTTTACGCAGTTACCACCAGCTTGAAAAACAACACGATAACAAGGTTTACTCTTGTCAGAGATTGGGTTGCACCCGACAAAAATACAAAGTACTATAATACTTTGTTCGGTAATGTAGCAAAATGCTTCCAGGACGGCGCGCTTTTTGTTCCTAAGGGCGCAAGCATAGTAATGGATTTGAAGGGCTTCTCTATAGACCGTAACCACGATACCAATTTGGACGGAGGAAACGAACCGTTTAACTACGTAATTAACGTAGAAGGCTGTCTGCAAATCGTTGATAGCTCCACAGGTAAAACCGGTACCATCACGGGCGGTAGCTACGGTATATACGTTGCCGAAGACGGCTTCGTCTGCATGGGCGAACTGCCTGAAGATGTTAAATATATGAACGGTAGCGGTAGCCAGTACGTCATTCGTGAAGCTAACTACGGCAGCGGTTCAATTACCGGTAACTCGGTCTTCGGTGTCTACGTAGAAGGTGGTACGTTTGCTATGACCGGCGGTAAGATTACCGGCAATACGAGAACAGGCATAATTTCGAGTTATGTCGAAAAGGGTGAAACCGTCTACAAAAGGTCCAAGATTATGCTTGGCGGTAGTGCGTATATTTACACAGACAACAAAAAGACAGATTTAACATTCAGATTGCTGGATGAAGAGATTGAGATAATTTCAGCCTTCACCCCGGGAGCAAAAATCGGCTTCCGCAGGGACGCGCTTGGTCTGCTCACCAAGGGTTGGGGCGAGAAGAACGGCGACAGCACCAGTCCTATTCCTTACTTCATCTCGAAAGGTTCTGACAAGTATACTGTAGAAACGGCCTTAGGCGACGACGGGCATATTGAAGTATTCCTCACGAGCTACGACAATCAGCTTAACTGGCAGTACGCAGTATCACAGAGTTTGAAAACTCATAAGCAGCAGACGTTCACAATGTATGAATGCTGGATTGCAGAACGCAATTCAACGTACGTAACTTCGTTCGGCAGCACTTCTGCGTTTAAGGACGGCGCTCTGTACGTGCCTTCCGGCGCAAACATCCTGATGAATTTGAACGGTCATATGCTGAGCCGCAACCTTTCTAAGGGTACGACTTCGGGCTACTCTATCTACGTTAGCGGTAAGCTAGAAATTTATGACGCTCAGATTCCCAATCCCGAAAACGTTACGTTTGAAGATTGTTACCGTGACGGCGGTTTAATTACCGGCGGTAACAATACAAGTGGCAGCAGCGCGGGTGCGATTCATATCGCTAGCGGTACGGTAACTTTGAACGACGTAACTATCAGCGGCAACAAGGCAACTTCTAAGTCTGCAAGTGCAGGTGCGATATACGTTGGCGGCACGTTAAACTTTGTCAGCGGTACCATCACTAATAATGACGGTTACAGTGCGGGCGCTGTATATATTGCTGGCGGCACGTTTAATATGCCTGCAAGCGATGATGGTAAAACAGCAACAATTTCCGAGAATTACGCTCAGGGCGCAGGCGGCGGTGCCGTTTACGCTGCGGGCTACTTCAATATGGAAAGCGGCACCATTACCGGCAATAGTGGTATGATTGGTGCTGTATACGTAGGCAACAACGGTAAGTTCACACTTAGCGGCAGCGCAACTATTACCGGAAATACTGGTTCGAGTGCGGGCGGTGTGTTCGTATACAATAGCTCGACAACGTACTTCAATATTGACGGCGGTTACATTATTAATAATCAAGCTATCAGTGCGGGCGGTATTTACTCTGCAGGCAAGATTACAATGACCGGCGGAGAAATCAGCGGTAACGTGGCAACCGGTTCGACTAATACTAACGAGGACTTTGGCGGCGGTGGTATCTACCTTGCAAATTCCGCAAACGTAACTATCACGGGCGGCAAGATTACCCAGAATACCGGACTTAACGGTGTGCGTGTTTACTCCTCAGGTACACTTAATCTTGGCGGAAGTGCTTGGATTAAGGACAATATCTCCACAGATGCAGGTGTAATTGAATCTGAGGGTGAAGGCGCAACCTGCGACGTATTCCTTACCGCAGAAACCAGAAAGATAAACATCGTTTCCCAGTTCACGGCTGACGCGCAAATAGGTATTTATCGCGACCGCGCCGGTGTAATTACCAGGAACTACGGAAAGTATAACGAAGCGCATCCTAAAACTTACTTCTTCTCAAATAAGAGTATATACGCAGTCGCGGTTACCGACCCCGGTGAAGACGAATATGCAGAAGCGGTAATAGGTACGCCTATCGACGGACCGGCAGCTTATCAGGTAGAAGGGAAAGACCCCGTATACAACGGCGATTGGCAGACGATAATCGTTGGCTACGATACCGATAAGATGTTGGTTGAAAAACTTCCCGAAGGCGTTCGCGGCACAAAGACTGACGCAGACGGCAACATCGAAATAGAGGCTGTAAACGCCGGCACGTACATAATAGCGTTTGTTCTCGGCGATCAGTATTGCTGGAAAGACGGTTCTACCGGACCCCTGCAGATAGTAGCCAAGATAATGCCCTATGCAATAGCAATAGTTTGGGAAGACGAAACTCACGACGGCGAAATGTGCAAATACGACGGTACGACCGTTCACGCTCCTAAAGCAAAGGTAGACGCAGACGCTCTGTTCACAAACGTGCTTACGGGTGAAAAGGACGAATGTGCCGTTGACATTAGCGGTGCAACCGTCAACGCAAGCGGCGACGGCATGCATACGGCTACGGCGGTTATGCTTGACAACCCCAACTACACGGTTGGAGAAAACAATACTCACGAATTCAAAGTATTGAGAGCAGACTTGCCCAATTTCCAGGTCAAGACCACGCAGGCTTATTTCAAGACTAACTGCACTTTACAGGCAAGCGGAAATCTTGAAAACGGCACGCTTCACTACTATTTGCCTGAAAACCCCGACAATGTGACGCTTGACGAAAATACCGGCGTGTTGTACTCGGCGGAGAAAGACCTTAGCAAGAAGATTAAGGTTAAGATTGTAGTTGACGCGACAAACAACTATAACAGTGCGGAAGCTATCGGCGAAATAGAAGTTCTTCCCGGTAAGGTTGATACGGAAATCGAACAGACGGAAGTTATCTACGGCGAAACCATTCAGCTTACGCTCAGAGATTACGATGCTGACGAAATGGGTGCAATTACCTATATAATCAACAACATCGGCGGTATCGGCAGTATAAACGCTAACGGTGTTCTCAGCACTGCGTATGTCGGTGAAATTGAAGTCGTTGCGACCATAGCGGCAAATGGACCTTATGCCGAAACGGAAGTTTCTCGCACAATTACCATACTTCAGCGCGTTATAAACGTAAGCTGGGACGAACTTACCGCAACTTACGACGGCAACGAGCATAAGCCCGTAGTCAGCATCTCTTCTGAGAACGGAGATAAAGAAGGCGTTATCGCGAAGGATAGCGGTAATGTAACTCTTTCAGTTGTAAGCAAGGGCACAACTACTGAAGCAGCCTATACTAACGCGGGTAAGTATGATATAAGTGTTGTTATATCTAATCCCAACTATATGCTTGCTTCCGAAGACGCTTACAACAACGTTTATGAAATTTATAAAGCCGACCTCGCCGACCTTTCGTTCGATGACCTTACGGCTTACTATGACACTGCTTTCACTCCTAAGGTGAACGGCAACAAGGGTAACGGTGAAGTTACGTTTACCGTTGCGGACGACGATGCGGACAGAATAATCATTGCCGATAAAGTGTTGACGCCTAAGGATACAGGTAATATTGATATTACTGCAAGTATTGCGGAAACGGCAAACTATAATGCAGGTTCTGTTACCGGTACGTTTGACGTAAAACCCATTGATATGCCTTTGGCGCTGACTTCGCTTACGACCGTTTACGGCACAGACCTGACGTTGACGGCTGAAGGCTATGAAGCAGAATCAACCGTAACCTATAAGGTCGCGGACGGCTATGAAGCTTATGCTGAAATCAATAACGGTGTGCTCACTCCTAAGAAAGTCGGTACGGTTAAAGTCCTTATGTCGGCAACGGCAAGCAAGCATTACAATGCAGCGGTTGACGTAGAGGGCGAGGTTACTATAACCAAACGCGAAGTCGAAATCGAGTGGTCTGACCTTACGTTCACTTACGATAAGACGGCTAAGCTACCCACCGCAACGGTCAAGGCGGCAGATTTAGTAAACGGTGATACCTGCACGGTAAATACTATAACAGTTCAGGGCTTTGCCACGGCAATCGACGCGGACACGTACACGGCGGTAGCAAGCGTACTTTCAAACGAAAATTACACTCCCAATGCAACGTCGCTCAATAAGGAATTTGTAATAAATCCCGCACAGGCTTCGATTGAATGGGAAACGGGTAAAACTTACACCTATAACGGTACGGCTCAGGCGCCCAAAGCAAACGTTACAAACCTTTACGGCGACGACAAGTGCGACGTAATCGTACTCGGCACCAAGAATGCGGCGAACGGTCTTACGGCAATGGCCACGGGGCTTTCTAATCCTAACTATGTATTGGACGGTGAAAACCTTACAACCACGTATGACATTCTTCCCGCACCTATAACTGTATCGTGGAGCAATACCACGCTCGTATACACTGGCAGCCCTCAGCTTCCCACTGCGACGGCGGTTGGCTTGTTTGCGGACGACACCTGTGAAATTATCGTAATCGGTGCTCAAACCAATTTCGGTGAATACACGGCAACAGCAATAGGTACAAAGAACCCTAACTACGTGCTTGCTGAGGGTGAACACACTACGCTGTTCAATATTACAAAGGGTGAAATAACTGTATCGCTTTCCAACGAAGACGCTATTTACGGTACTACTTATACGCTCAACGTAACGGGTGTTCCCACCGGTGCAACTGTAGAATACACGTTGGGGGCAGGTTCTGAAAACGTAATATTATCCGGCAATAGCCTTATTCCTTTAAACATCGGCACCGTAACGGTAACGGTAAAAGTGGGTGAAACTGAAAACTATGATGAAACCACTGATACTAAGGTTATCAACATATTGCCTTGCCCTGTTAAAATTAGTTGGGATAACTTGACGTTCGAATACGATAAGACCCAGCACGTTCCCACTGCAACCGTATCTAACCTTGTCAATAGCGACAGCTGTGTTGTGACGGTTACCGGCAAGCAGACTGATGCTGGTACTTATACGGCTACGGTAACTGCAATAACCAATAATAAGTACACGTTGACAGATGGCACAGATATCTCTCATCCCTTTACGATTACCCCTCGTCAGGTTACGGTTGAGTGGGGTGAGGATACTGAGTTCACCTACAATGGCACAGAACAGCATCCTTCTATAACGATTGGTAACTTGCTTGAAGGCGACACATGCACCGCTATAGTCAATGGCGCTACCAATGCGGCAGTCGGTCATACGGCTACGCTTGTCGGCATTAGCAACTCTAACTACACTATTGAAGATGTTGACAACAAGACTGTTAATTTTGATATCTACCAGTTAGTTGCAATTCTTCAATGGTCCGATACTACGTTTGTGTATGACGGCACAGAGCAGGGTCCTACTGCGGTAGTAACTAACCTGTGCACAGGTGACGAGTGCACCGTAACTGTAGCAGGCAAAGAGATAGACGTAGGTGATTATATTGCAACGGCTATAGCACTTTCCAACATTAACTACAAGTTATCCGATGATGAGAATAAAGTAACTACCTCATTTAAAATAACCAAAGCGGATCGTACGTTTGCTCTTGCAAGCGACCATACCGTCTACGGTACGGACTTACCAATCACCTTCATAGGCGTTGAAGACGACGAAGGTATAACCTACAGCTTGACGGCAGGTACGGGCAACGCTACGATGATAGGTGACGACCTTCATCCTACAAAGGCGGGTATCGTACACCTTACGATTACTGCGGCTGAAACTGATAACTACAAGCCTTGCACCAAGACTTTCGATATTACTATCGATAAGTACGCGGTTGAAATCGAGTGGGAGTATGACGTGTACCTGTACGACGGCACCGAGCATAAACCCGTCGCAACCGTATCCAACGTGCTTGACGGCGAAACGTGCACTGTAGACAACGTAACGGGTGCAATTCACGCAGGTGACCGTACGGCAACTGTTACCGCCATCTCAAATACCAACTATACGTTGGAAGGCGGTAAAAACGTAAGCACTACGTTTACTATCAGACCTAAGCCCGTTACAATTGAGTGGGATGAGAATAAAACGTTTACTTATGACGGCACTCCTAAGGGACCCGGCGCACACTTAGTAGTAGAAGACCTTATTGCAGGCGACACTTGCGGTATAACCGTATCGGGTAAGCAGACAGACGCAGGTTCGTACACGGCGAGCATAACGGCTCTTACTAATTCCGACTATACGCTTGACGGAGCAACCGGGCTTACGGCAGATTTCGTGATTGAACGTGCTCAGCCTACGATTACTATCCTTACCAAGAACGCAACGCTCGGCATTGATTGTGAAATACAAATCAGCGGCAACATCTGCGACGGTGTAGTAAGGTTTGAAATCGACGATGGCAATGAACTTGCGTATATTTCGGGCACTAAGCTCATATCGCAGAAAATCGGTACCGTAACAGTACACGCTTACGTAGGTGAAACTAACAATACTTACGAAGCGGAAGCTACGGGTGAAATCGAAATTGCAAAGGGCAAAGCTCCCCTTACAATGGACAGAACAACCGTAACTTACGGCAATACGCTTACTCTTGTAGTAGACGATAACGACGGCTTCCTCCGTGACGATGCGGGCAACCTCATCTTCGGCGATGTAACCTTTAAGGTTGCTCCCGGCGAAGATGACCGTGCTGTTATTGAAACCGGTAACATTTTAAGACCTTTGAAAGCCGGTATCGTTCACGTCATTATGAGCGTTGAAGAGTCGGATAACTACGTTGCAACTGATGTTACGGTAGAAATAACCGTAAATAAGCGCATAGTAGTGCTTGAATGGACTGAAGAATCGTTCGTATACAATAAGACTGAACAAAAACCTACGGCTACGGTTACAAACCTCGTCTATGAGGATAGTTGCACCGTAACGGTTCAGGGCGCAACCAATGCCGGAACGTGGACTGCACAAGCAATCGGTCTTTCCAACGATAATTACACCTTAGTCGGTGCTAAGGAAACCACCAAAGAGTTTACAATCTCTCCTAAACCAGTAGATATTAATTGGGGCGAGCTGACGTTGGAATTCAACGGCAAGAAGCAGTTCCCTAAGGCTTGGGTTAATACAATTGACAACGAAAGTTGTACCGTAATTCTTGCGGGCGGCGGCACAGACGCAGGCACGTACGAAGCAACGGCAACCGGACTTTCCAACGAAAACTACGTGCTGACGGATGATAATCTCACGGTTGAATTTGAAATTACGCGTGCTCATATCAAACCCGTACTTTCACCTACTACCGCGGTTTATAATGAGGAAGTCACGCTCAGTCTTACCGGAAATCTTGAAGACGGCGAGGTTACTTATAAAGTAATCACAACCGACGAGAGCACGGGCAACGCAACTATAACTGGCAACAGGTTCCTTCCTACAAAGGCAGGTAAAGTAGTCGTTCAGATTAACATTGCGGAAACCACAAACTGCTACGCTTATGAAGGCACGGCAATTATAACCGTTGAAAAAGCAGAGCGCGGAACGATAACTCTTATCAATACGAGCACCGTTTACGGTCAGAAGTTAAAACTTGAAGTTAATGGCAATGAGGACGATCCCGGTTCTGTGATATACACGGTAGCAAACGTACCCGGCGGTTTACCCGAAGGTTTCGTTAATCCCAATCCTCACGTAGACCCCAGCGATCCCCGCGCGGTAATAATCGGCGACGAACTTATTACCAGACACGCAGGTCAGGTATATGTAACCGTAAAGGTGGGCGAGACGGATAACTATAAGGAAGCCACGAAGGTTATCCTTGTATCGATAGCTCAACGAGTTGCCGAAATCACATGGACTAATACCGAGTTTGATTACAACGGTAGCGTTCAGACTCCTACGGCTGCTGTATCCAACCTTCTTGACGGTGATACGTGCGATGTTACTGTAATTGGCGGAAAGACAAATGCAGGTACTTATAATGCATCTGTAGATAAGATTTCCAACCCCGACTACACGTACTACGGTTCAGTAACCGCTAACACTGTATTCACGATTGGTAAAGTTGAAATTACTATCGAGCTTCTCACCACCCACATCACGATTGGCAAAGTTGAGAGCTTATCAATATCGGGTAACAAGGGTAACGGTACGGTAACGTACGTGGTAACCGAGGGCACTGGTAATGCAACTATAGTCGATGCAAGCGGTGATGCGACAGAGAACGGACACTTCATCAAGGGTACGAGGCTCGGCTCCATAATCGTGAAAGCGACCGTTGCAGAGACGACCAACTACCTTGCTGCAGAAGTCAGCGCGCTCGTAATTATCGAGAAAGACAGACCTACGATTACGTTGGTGAACAATACGGTAATGTACGGCGAACAGCTTACTCTCGAAGTTAACGGCAACGTGGAGAACGGCTTCGTATCGTATACTGTATCTAACGGAACGGGTAAGGCTACGTATTCTAACGGCATTCTAACCGCAACCCACGTCGGTATCGTGAACGTAACAGTAACTGTTGGCGAAACCACAAATTACGGTTCAAGCACTACTACCCACGAAGTGAAGATAACTCCCAGACCTATTACGGGAATTGAATGGAGTGATTTTGAGTTCACATACGAC
>JAIDRY010000079.1 GCA_029061465.1 Clostridia bacterium | reverse complement strand
GCTTATTTTGCCCCGATTTTTGCCAAAAAACGGCAAAAATCGGGGCAATTCTTTCAAAAACAAAAATAATTCAAAATTTATAAAAAACTTTGTAAACCCGATACAAAACGGCTTGACAGAACTTTTATAAAATAATAAAATAAGTTTACTATCTTAAAAATGTTCAAGAAGCTTTAAATGCAGCGTTTAATAAGGAGTAAATATGAAAACCTATATGGCTAAGGCGGAGACAGTTGAAAGAAAGTGGTACGTCGTAGATGCAACCGGCGTTCCCCTCGGAAGACTTGCTTCAAAAGTAGCTGCCGTTCTCCGCGGCAAGAATAAGCCTACGTTCACACCCAACGTCGACACGGGTGATTTTGTCATAGTTCTCAATACGGACAAGGTTGTGCTTACGGGCAAAAAACTCGACGATAAATTTTACAGATACCACACCGGTTATATCGGCGGTCTCAAAGAAATTTCCTACAAGAAAATGCTTGCGGAAAAGAGCGACCTCGCCGTTTACGAAGCGGTTAAAGGTATGTTGCCCAAAAACTCTCTCGGCAGAGATATGATTAAAAAGCTCAGAGTATACAAGGGCGGCGAACACAACCACGCGGCACAGAAGCCCGAAGAGCTTAAATTATTTTAATTAGGGGAGAATGGTTTTTATGGCAAAGGCTAATTTAAAGAAAAAACTTCAATTCTGGGGCACGGGCAGAAGAAAAAAGGCAATCGCCCGCGTGCGCCTTATTCCCGCAGGTACGGGCAATATAGTAATTAATGACAGAGCGTTTGAGGACTATTTCCCTCAATCGGTTTTGCAGTACGTTGTAAAACAGCCCCTCGCGCTTTTGGGCGTTGAAGCTAAGTACGACGTATTGGTAAACGTATACGGCGGCGGCTATACCGGTCAGGCAAACGCTATCCGTCTTGGCGTTGCAAGGGCGCTTCTTCAGGCAGAGGACGGTTGCCGTCCCGCGCTTAAGAAAGAGGGCTTCTTAACCCGCGACCCCCGCGTCAAGGAAAGAAAGAAGTACGGCTTGAAAAAGGCTCGTCGTGCTCCTCAGTTCTCGAAGAGATAATTACAAAAAATACAAGGCACCTTTCGGGTGCCTTTATTTTTTTGCGTTCCCGTCGGGAACGGGGAACAGCCTTGCTATTCTTATTTGATTTTGATATAATGATTGTACGATAAACAGTAATTTAGCGAAGATAAAATGAAAATATATCAATTAAACGATAAAAGGAAATATCTATCTCTGTTATTGCTTGCGGACGAGCAAGAAGATATGATTGAAAAGTATCTTGACAAGGGTACAATGTATGTTCTTGATGATGACGGAGTAAAAGCTGAAATCGTAGTTTGCGACGATGGTAACGGCGTGTTGGAAATCAAAAATCTTGCCGTAAAGCCGAAATTCAAGCGGCAAGGCTATGGTAGGAAATTGATTGAGTTCGTCTGTGTGCATTACAAAGGGAAATATCATACTTTGCAAGTTGGTACGGGCGACAGTCCCCTTACTGTCCCGTTTTATGAGAAATGCGGTTTTAAGCGTTCTCACATTGTTAAAGATTTCTTTACTGAAAACTATGACCACCCGATTTACGAGTGCGGAATACAGCTTGTAGATATGGTTTACTTGATAAAAGAATTAAGATAAATTTCAATTTATCGCTCTAAAATAAAAAACGCCGACCTTTACGGTCGGCGAATTTTTTAATTACGCGTTTTTAAATATATTGAGTGCGTCTTTGCCGCCAACAATGAAGTAGCAGTTACCGTTGATGTGTCCGGCGTCCTTTGCCGCGTCGTACGCCGAGGTATCCTTGTTGCCGTCCTTATCTTCTATCGTCAAAAAGTCCTTCAAATCGCCGGAAGAACCGAACTTGATAATTACTACGCCCTCAGGGGGGAGTAATTTGCTTGCATAGATAAGTGCGTATTTGTCGATTTCTTTCTTCTGTTCTTCGGTAAGAATGGTTGAAATCAGATTTTTAACCGTGGCGTTTTCTGCGGTCGTCGTAATTTTAACGGTATATCCGTTGTCTTCGTAAGCCTTTTCAATCGCGCCGCTCTTGTCGCAGCCTGCGAGTGTGAAAGCAAGAATTACGGTGAGTAAAGCTATTGAAATAGCGCTAATAAATTTCTTCATAGAAATCCTCCGAATATTTTTTATGACAAGATATTAACACTACAAACTCGATTTGTCAACCCCCTAAATTATTATAAAATGCCATTAAATTTTTCAACGGCTATTGATTTTGTTTAATTTTGGGTTTATAATGTAATAGCTCAATATTATATTAATAAGGGGAAAAATATGAAAAACGTAATAGTAGGACAATCGGGCGGACCGACTTCGGTTATAAATTCTTCGCTTTTAGGCGTTTACAAAACGGCTCTCGACAGGGGCGCGGACAAGGTTTACGGAATGGTCCACGGCATTAAAGGACTACTGGATAGGGACGTCGTTGACCTTTCGATACGCTTGACCAACGCCGTCGATATGGATTTGTTGAAGAGAACTCCGTCCTCGTTCCTCGGCTCGTGCCGATACAAGCTTCCCGACATCAAGGGCAACGAAGAAACGTACGACAAGATTTTTGCAATTTTAAACGAGCTTGAAATTTACGCGTTTTTCTATATCGGCGGCAACGACTCGATGGATACGATAATGCGCCTGACCGATTACGCCAAAAAGATTAAAAGCCCCATAAAGTTTATGGGCGTTCCCAAAACAATAGACAACGATTTGGCGATAACCGACCACACGCCCGGCTTCGGCAGTGCGGCAAAGTACATAGCCGCGACCACCAAGGAAATTATCCGCGACGGACTCGTTTACGACTATCCCGTAGTTTCCGTAATAGAGGTAATGGGGCGCAACGCGGGCTGGCTTACAGCCGCAACCGCGCTTGCAAAAGGCGAGGACTGCGAGGGCGTAGATTTGATTTATCTGCCCGAAGTAACGTTCGACCCCGATAAATTTATTTCCGACGTAGGCAAGCTTTTAAAAGAGGACCGTTCGGTAGTAATTGCCGTTTCCGAGGGCGTTAAAATCGCGGACGGAAGATACGTCTGCGAGCTTGCGGACCACGTGGACTATGTGGACGCTTTCGGACACAAACAGCTTGCGGGCACGGCGCGCTATCTTGCGGGCAAGGTTGCGGAAAAGTTCGGCGTAAAGACGAGGGCAATCGAGCTTTCTTCCCTGCAGCGCTGTGCTTCTCACATACAGGCGCGCGTGGACGTTACGGAAGCGTACAACGTCGGCGGTGCGGCGGTAAAGGCTGCGTTCGAGGGCTTGTCCGGTCAGGTGATAACGCTTAAAAGAGTGTCGGACGACCCCTATATGTGCGTAACCGAACCCGCGGACGTGCACCTTATAGCAAACATAGAAAAGAAGGTGCCTCTCGAATGGATTTCAGAGGACGGCACAAACGTAAAGCCCCAGCTTGTGCACTATATATTCCCGCTTATTCAGGCGGAAATTGCTCCCCTTTGGGTTGAAGGCTTACCCAGACATATAAGGTTGCACGCAAAGTCAACCATCAAAAAATAATGTACTATGTACGCAGCCGCTTATCAGCGGCGGTTATTTTTTAATATTTAGAGGCGCACATCAAAACCGCGCTTTTGGTGTGCGCACCCAATTTGCGCATACCTGCGCCTCAGTAGGGTGAAGTGCCGCAAATATATTATTGTGTGCCCTTAATGATTGCGGCACGAGGGGCAACGCCCCTGAAAGTCACGGAAAATAAAGACATCATCGAATGTCTTTATTTTCGTGAGCTGTTTCTTACCCTGTTCGAGATTTGCTCGTGGCGGCTCAACACCTGCGCCATTACGTTGATTTCCCCGAGCTGTTCGCGCGCGGGCTGCTGCGGTTCGGGCGCGGGGGCGGTGGCGCGGGTATTTGTTTCGTCTGTACGCGGAGGAGGGGACAGCGTTTCAATGGCTTTAAGTAAATTTAAAAGACCGAATTTTTCCAAATAGTTGCTCCTTTTTGCTATTTTTTTTAAAATCGCCGTATTTTTTATTGCTTAAAAACTCCGTTTGGTATATAATTGACAGTGATTGAAAAGAAATTCCGTACGGAGCTTTTATATGAGTAAACGTTTTACTAAAATTATATGCATGGCGACTGCCGTAATTTCCGCACTCGGCATAGCGTCAGCGGCAGGTTGTTCAAATTATTTCGATTCCGCGTCGCTCGGCGGCAACTATGCGGGCGAAGCTGTTTCAAACGGAGGCTTTGCTGTCGGCAAGGGTGATTATATCTATTTCTTAAACGGAGTAGAGGGCAACACCGCTGACAACTCTTACGGCAAACCCGTAAAGGGCGCTATTTACCGCATATCGAATACTAACCTTAAAAGCCGCAACTACAACGCGGCGGAAAAGGTAGTTCCCGTCGTAGCGTATTCGTCAAATTACGACACGGGTATTTTCGCTTACGGTGACTATATCTACTACGGCACGCCGTCCACAGCTAAAAACTCGGAGGGCGAGGTTCAGAACTCCGTCCTCGATATGAAGCGCTCCAAGCTTGACGGCACGGAGACTATGCGTAACGCATATATAAGCTTCCCTTCGCTTAACTACGATTACAGATTTGTTGAGGAGAACGGCGTAGTTTATTTAATGTACGTTGCCGAGGACGAAACTCTGTTTGAGGAAAGCTCGGGCGTAACCAACCTTCACTCGCTCAACACGCAGACGGGAGTTGATACGCTTCTCGTTTACAACGTAAGTAACGTAACCTTCGACGCTCAGAATAAGAGCAATTCACGCGTTTATTATACAATGAACGTGCGCGACTATACCACTTCGCAGAACTACGGTTACAACCAGCTTTACACCGTAACGGCTTCCGCAACGGAAAACAAATTTGCGGACCTCAGCTCGGAGACGGTAAACGGCTGGGACGACGAAAACGACAGATATATCAACTGCGGTGAGTTGGTGCTTGACGGTATCGGCTCGGTCGGAAACGAAATTACGGCTTTCAATAAAGAGAAAAATCTTGTAAACGAGCTTAACTACACGTACTCGCCCGCTAAATACGTAAACGGCACTCTGTTCTATACGAGGACTACGCCCACCAACAGCGGCGCATATCTGTTCTCGCTTCAGGACAATACGGTTACCAACAGCATAACCGGCAACGCTAATCCCGACGACAGAATTTTATCCGACGGTTCTTCGGCTAAGAATTACGAATATATCTTCAACGGCAAAGAGCTTACCGCGGTGATAAATGCGGAAGGCACGGGCATTTCCATAAACAAGTTTGTTGGCGGAAAGCTTCAGCCCTCGGACAAGCTTGACGACAGCGATGATTATTTCAAGATTGTAAAGGACGGAACGGCTACGCTACTTAGCGTGGATACCGAAAATAAATGGCTTTACTACTCCGTATCGGGCGGCAACGGTTACAGCATACACCGCGTGGACTATTCGGGAAACCGCGGCGAATACACTCCTATGCCCGCAGGCGAAACGGATAAAACCCCCGTTAAAATTCTTGATTTGGACGCGGACAGCTCGTGGTACAAGCCCGAGTTTATTAACGGCTATCTGCTTTTTGCAAGCGAAACCGCAAATATGACTGCGTACAACTACGTAATGTGCTTCGATTTGCATGCGGATAACTCCGATAAGCTTATGACTAACGGCGAAATCCGTACGCTTAACGAGCTGTATAACGGCATTGAAAAGCTTATCGACGACACCTACGGCGACAAGGATAAATATCCTACGAAAGATTACGCCAACGTACAGAAAGCGCTTAAATACGCAAAGTATTCGGGTGATTACGATTATCTTAAAGAGCTTGCGGTTGCGGTAAACGCAAAGATAGAGGAAGACGACGACCTCGTATATTCCGAGCAGACGCTTAAGGAATACGAAAAATTCTTAACTCCTACGGCGGATAATATCTGGGCTGATTACAATAAAACCAGAACGGTGAACGGCGAGACCGTTTACGCGAACGTGCAAAAGTACTATTACGGCGTACTCGGTGAAATGACCGAAGCGGATGTAAAAGCTTATATGGACGGTTTGAAGAGCGCATATCTCGAAGACTATCCCGAGGACGACACCACCTGGTACGAGGGACTTTCCACAGGTGAAAAGGTTGGCTTTATAGTAGGCGTATGCGTCGGCGGGCTTGCGGTGATTGCGGGCGTAACCGTGCTTATTGTATATCTTGTAAAGAAAGGCAAGAAGCAGTCCGACGAACCTAAGCGCAGAAGAATGAAGGTCGATACCACCGACGACAAGGATATCGACGTCTACGCAGATTAATTAAATAAAATTTACGACCCCTTTCGGGGTCGTTTTTTTATGCCCGACAGGATAACGGCGCAAAGCTCCGCCTTTTCCCGACAAAAAAAATAAAAATCGCAAAAAAAAGAATAAAAAAACAGTTTACAAAAAAGATAAATATTAATATAATGTTAGCACTTATATAAAGTAGTGAAAACTACGCGGAGAATGATGATGGTAAAATATATCAAATGTCCGAGATGCGACTTGAATTATATAGACTCGGAAAAGCAGGAATACTGCGACGTATGCATTGCCGAACTCAAAGGAAGAAAGCTGCAATTTGCCGACCTCGAGGATGAGGACTATGAGGAACTTGATGCCGAACTCGAAACCGACGAGCTTTGCCCTATTTGCGGAGTTAACCGCATTGCGGCAGGTGAAAAGATGTGCGAAAGCTGTAAGGCTCAGCAGGAGTACGAGGACGACGAGGAAGTAGATATTGAAAACGACGAGGAGTGGAAAAACTACCTCGAAGAGGACGACGGCGACTTGACCGTGGACGAAGAGTTGCAGGAGGAAATCGAGGAAGAGTTTGCGGAAGAAGACGAAGAGGAATACGATGACGAAGACGACTTCTTCGAATCTGAAGACGTTGACTCGCTGTCTGATTTAGAGGACGACGAATTTGACGACGACGAAGATTTTGACGAGGACGATGACGACGAAGATTTCTAAAAAAATTTAGCGAAAGCGGACGGATATAAACCGTCCGCTTTTTTGATAGCAACAAAACGGTTACAGCCTTGCTATTTACTTGCTGTGCCGTTTGTGTTAAAATGGGATAAAAGAGGTAAGTATGTTTAACGAAAATTTAAAGAAGTACCGCACAGCCGCCGGACTTTCTCAAAGCGAGCTTGCTGAAAAGCTTTTCGTTACGAGGCAGTGCGTTTCAAAGTGGGAGCAGGGTACAAACCAGCCCGATTTGGAAACTCTGCAAAAGCTGAGTGAAATTTTAAACGTTTCCGTGGACGAGCTTGTCTGCGGTAACGAAAGCGCCGAAAAGATTAAAGCGGTAAACGTCAATAAAAAACTGTTTTGTATCTGCGTATTAGCTTCCGTATTCCTCACCGCGGTAATCTTTGTCTTTTTGCGGTTTCTGCCCGAAACAATCCCCGCGCATTTTACGGACGGCAAGATAGACCGATACGGAAGCAAGCTTGAAGTTTTATATCATTTAGCCTCGGTCGCGGCATTTTGGGCAGTTGATATTCTGGTGTATTTTGCTTTAAAAAAGACAACGGATAATAAAGCCGCCGCAATTGCCCACGGCGTAATGACATTTATTCTTGCCGCATACTTCGTGTTTATATGGGTTATCTATTGCAATTATCTTGATGTAATCCCTTGCGCAACCTGCGTTTCCGCAGTCCTTCTGATAATTTTATCCGCTGCAATGCACCCAAAATGGAACAAGCAAAATTCTGTATTCGGGGTGCGCTGTAGGGCAACTCTTGAAAATCCGCTTATATGGAATAAAGTAAACGCGTTTGCCTGCTATTTGTTGACCGCCGTATCGGTTGCTATATTTACGGTTAATATGATAGTGCCGTTCAGTCTGTCTTTTTTAACGCTTATATCCTACGTAATAGCTGTGCTAATACCCCTCGTTTATTGCAAAATTCTGTCGCATAGATTAGACCTTGAAAATCAAGAAGAATAGTTTTTACCGACTTTGCCCCGCCGTAAATGGTGGGGATTTTTGCATAATTTTGGAAAATTTGGCAATTATAATAGTATGATTAAAGCAAATACAACTATAAATTCAATTAAGGATACGGTTAAAGCGCTTTCGGGAAAAGACGTTACCGTAAAGCTCAATTTAGGCAGAAATAAGTTCGTTACCTTCCCCGCGGTAGTCAACGGAATTTATCCGTCTCTTTTCACCGTAAGTCCGTTTGATAAAAACTTTTTAGGCAAAACGGCGTATTCGTATTCTGAAATACTTTGCGGTCGGGTGAAAATTATTCAGAAAGTCTGACCGCAAAAAATTATCTGTCATATTAAGTTATTTTGCCGCATATTATACCTCTGTAACAGCGAGGTGAAATATGGCATTAAACGCACAGTATCAGACGGGAACGTATACGCGCACGGCGGCAAAACTGTCCGCGCAATCGGTAATTGAGATTAAGTTTTCCGCTTCGGACTTGGGAGAAGCGGTTGCGGTTTATCCGCAGATTTCGTTAAACTCGTGTGAAGTTTCTTCCGGTCGGGTAAATTATTCGGGCAGACTAATCGCAACTCTCGTCTATATCGGCGAGGAAGGAAAGCTTTGCCGCGTTCAGAAGGGCGCCGAGTTTTCCCACTATATCGACGACGATATTCTCGCCCCCGCACAGCACGCGGACTGCGAGCTTTCCTGCGCAAGATGTCAGGTAAAGCGCGACGGCTCGTCGTTTGTCGTTGCGGTGGTTGCGGACGCACGCGTTACCGTTTACGAAAGCGCACAGCGCAGCTATTTAAGCTCGCTTGACGGCGCGTTCTGTAAGACGGAAAGCGGCAAGCTGTATTCCCCCGTCTGTTTTTCGGGCGAGAGTGAAGCCGAAGACGAATTCGACTGCGTGGCGGGGGACGTGCTCGTGCCCTCGGCGCAGGCTCTCGTTTTGGACTGCAACGTTAAGGCGGGCGTGGTTGAAATAGACGGCGAAATATATTTATCATTGTTGGCACTCCGCGACAATTCGCCCGTAAGCTTAGACCTGGCGCTTATACACAT
>JAIDRY010000078.1 GCA_029061465.1 Clostridia bacterium | reverse complement strand
ATTTGGTACTCCCGCTGGGAATCGAACCCGGAACGGCCCCTTAGGAGGGGGCTGTTATATCCATTTAACTACGGAAGCGATTTAAATTTATTATGCAAAAATAAAAGCGAGCGAAGTTAACGCCCGCTTGATTTTTACGCCATTGCGTTGAGCTTTTTTGCAAGTCCCGATTTTTTGTTAGCGGCTGTATTCTTTTTAAGAACACCCTTTGACACAGCGCAATCGATAGTTGAGCAAGTGGTGGGGAATAAAGCTGTTGCCGCTTTCTTATCACCGCTTTCAACCAAAGCAAGGAATTTTTTAATTTCAGTCTTAACTTCAGACTTAATAGCTTTGTTTCTTGCAGTTTTCTTTGCGGTTACGAGTACACGCTTTTTAGCAGACTTAATATTGGGCATTTCATATCTCCTTTGGATACTTATAATCAATTAAATTCTTTGTAATTTTATCACATAAATAAATTATTGTAAACTGTTTTTTAACGGCTTTTTACATTTTTTTTAATATATTTTCCGTTTGATAAATATTGATATAAGGTGAACGATATTTTTGAAGAAGGGTGTGCGCCCGTTTGTTTTTTTGATAGCGGAATAGGCGGTCTTACGCTTTTGCACGAGTGTGTAAAACGTTTGCCTGACAAAAAGTTTATTTATTTTGCTGATAATTACAATGTGCCTTACGGAAATTACATATGTGAACAATTATTAAAAAAGGTTGACGCAATATTTTCCCAAATTGCCGAATTTAACCCATCGGCGGCGGTAATAGCCTGTAACACGGTAACGGCACAATGTGCGGCTTATTTACGTGAAAAGTATAGCTTTCCTATAATAGGGATTCAGCCTGCAATAAAGCCCGCGGCGGCTTCTGCGCGTAGGTGTGTAGTTCTAGCAACTCCTGCAACTGCGGCAAGTTCGAGCGTAAAAGAACTTGTAGAGCGATTTGGCAGAGGTGTAACGGAAGTAATAGCCTGCCGCGAGCTTGCTTCTTATATAGAAAGCAATATATTCAATTTGAGCGAGCAATCGATATTTGAAATGTTGCCGGAAGTTGACACCGATACGGTAGTTCTTGGCTGTACTCATTACGTATATATAAAGGATTACGTAAAGGCGAAGTATTGTTGCCCGATATTCGACGGCTTGGAAGGGACTGCAAAACATCTTTGCAATATTTTGGGTGATGTCGAAAATAATCAAAAAATCCTTAATGCAGATGTAAAATTTATAGGAGGAGATGAAGAAAAAAACGAAAAAGTTTTCAAATCCCTATTTTTCCCTAAAAAAGCTGGTTCTGAAAAATAATTCCCAACAAATCCCAAAAAATCCCAAAAAATCCTTGACAAGCCTTATATTTTATCGTATATTATAATCATCACACTACAAAAGGCAGTCTTTATGCAGTATTTGATAGGTGAATTTAATCACCAGATTGACAATAAAAATAGAATACGCATACCTAACAAACTTGCCGGGGACGAAAAGGGGTTCTATTTTGCACCCGGACTTGACGGCTGCCTTAATGTCTATTATGAAGAAGCCTTTAATGCTTTGACTACTCAGCTTCGTGATAAGTATAAGACGAGTGATGTTGAGGGGCAAAAAGCCATTCGAACTTTTGCAAAGAACTTTGAATGGATAGAAGGTGACGCTCAAGGAAGAATGATTCTTCCCGCTCAGCTCAAAGAATACGCAAAAATTGTGAAAGATATAGTTACCTGCGGCGCAGGGTCACATATTGAGATATGGGCGAAGGAAGTTCATGACGAATACTTCAAAAATGAGAAAGAGAATTTGGGCGCAGTGTATATGAACCTTGACATATGTCTATGATTTTTTCGCACATTCCCGTTATGCTTGAAGAGTGTATGGGCGGGTTAAAGCTGAAATCGGACGGAATATATTTTGACGGTACGGTCGGCGGTGCGGGACATTCTTACGAAATATTAAAGCGGACTTCGCCCGGCGGAAGACTTATTGCAACCGATTTGGACGATGACGCGATAAAAGCCGCTAATGACAGATTAAGAGAATTTAAAGGCCGCTTCGAGATTTATAAATCAGATTATAAAGATTTTGAAGAAGTTTTTAAAGAAGCGGGCGTAAGCGAACTTGACGGAGCAATCCTTGACTTTGGTGTGTCGAGTTATCAGCTTGACAACGCCGAACGCGGATTTTCATATATGAAGCCAGACGCGCCTTTGGATATGAGAATGGACAGGTCCAAACCGCTTACGGCGGCAACGATAATAAACGGATATTCTCGTAGCGAACTTGCGGATATACTGAAAAAATACGGTGAAGAAAAATTTGCATCCAACATTGCCGACAATATTGTAAAAAGCAGAACCCGAAAAGCTATTACAACTTGCGGCGAGCTTGTTGAAATAATCGAAAACAGCATACCTAAAAAGTTTCAACAAAACGGACCTGCGGCAAGGAAAAGCTTTCAAGCCGTAAGGATAGCCGTAAACGGAGAACTTAATGGACTTTACGACTGTGTTTTAAGTCTTACCCGAAGGCTTAAAAAGGGCGGAAGGATAGTAATATTAACCTTCCATTCGCTTGAAGACAGGATAGTGAAGCAGGCGTTTAAGTATCTTGAAACGGATTGTGTTTGCGATAAAAGCATACCCGTTTGCGTTTGCGGAAAAGTGAAAGAAATAGAGGTAATAACAAAAAAACCGATTGAAGCAAGCGTAAAGGAAATGGCTGTTAATTCGCGTTCAAAATGCGCGAAGTTGAGGATAGCCGAAAAAATAAATTGATTTTTGCGATAGGGAAGGAGAAAATTATGGCAGTCGCACTTTTAGAAAGAAACACAGAAGTTATTGAGAAAACAAAGGAAGAGCGCGTAAATAATACGCGTAGTACTTATAGCGCGGAAAAAATTTCCGACGAGGAGCATAACGCGCAAATAAGCGAAAACTATAAAAGGCTAATCACACCAAATTCAAAGGTTGATTATATATTGAATCGTAAGCAAGAAGAACCCGTGCAGACGCGCAAAGAATTGTTTGCCGACAGAGCCGTTGCTCGCAAGCCCTATCTTGTTGAAAATGCAAGAGCGGACTCTGAATTGTTCCGTGCGGACAATCCTATAAACCGCAAGCTTCTGGGAATGAAACCCGTGGAAGCTGTTGCGGAAGTTGAGGAAGAAAGCGAGGATTTGCGCCCTACTCAGACGACCATTCAATATAAAACTGCTGACGTTAAAAAGGCGGCGGAAGATAGCAAATTAAGCAGCGTGAATGCGGAAAAGCATACAAGCTTATCAAAGAAAGAGAAAATCATAATCGCCGTCGTAGTAAGCGTTATAATTGCTATGTTTGCATTGATTATAATCAACTCGGCAATTCTTTCGGGAATTAATACCGAAATGAACGCTCTTGAATCCTCTTTAACTACGGTTAAAGATACTTATGCAACCGTAAGCGAGGAAGTAGGAAACGCCGTTACGGACGCTATCGAAAATGCGGAAAAGCTTGCGGAAAGCCTTGGACTTGTAAAGTAAGCAAACAATTTAAATCAAATATATAACGGGGGTAACACCATTAAAAAATTTAATAAAACAGGGTTTTCAGTTACCGTTGTACAAAAGAGGTTATTGTCATTAAGCTTGGCAATAGCCTTTATTTTTTGCATAATTGTAGCAAGGTTGTTTTACGTACAGGTAGTAAGCGGTGAAACTTTGAAATATAAGGCAACTGACCAATGGAACAGAGAAATTCCCGTGATTGCCTCGCGCGGTATAATTTCGGACAAAAACGGTACAGTACTTGCGGGAAACCGCACGACATACAGCGTGTTTCTTCGTCCTAATGCAGTAAAGGAAAAGGAATATACCGCAACTATGTTAAGCGGAATTTTCGACCTTGACGCGAAATCGGTATTAAAAAAGATTGAGGGAAATAAGGTATCGGAGGTTACTGTTGCAAGACAGGTCAGTCGCGAGAAAGTAGAAAAACTTGTCTCCTGTGATTTGCCGGGCGTTTATTATTCACGAGACAATACCCGCCAATATACATATGGTGACGCGCTGTGTCAGGTGTTGGGTTTTACTTCTAACGATGGCTCAGGGCTTTCGGGAATAGAAAAATATTATGATAATATTCTCGGAGGCGAAAACGGTGAAATTACATATTCGACGGATATAGTAGGTATTGAAACGGAAAACTCGGCTGTTATTTACCGTGAGGCAAATGACGGCAATGAAATCCGCCTTACTATTGATATGGATATCCAACTCGCTGCGGAGGATGCAATGCGGACCGCATATGCAACCAGCGGAGCAAAATCCGTTTCCTGCATAGTTCTCAACCCGCAGGACTTCGGAATATTGGCGCTCGTCAATTATCCGTCTTACGATTTGAACGACGTGCCGCGAGACAAGCCTGATATACTCAACATATATTCAAGAAACAAAATAGTAAGCGACATATACGAGCCCGGTTCAACTTTCAAGGTTGTAACGGCGGCGGCTAATATTGAGGAATATTTAAGTGGTAACACAAAAGCATTTTCACCTTCTTTCGTATTTAACGGCAGCCGCACGCGTACGGTAGACGGCACTAAAATAAAGTGCTGGTCCGACCATTCGAACGGCAAACATTCAAACCAGACTCTTGCGGAAGCACTCAACAACAGTTGTAACCCGTGCTTTACGGATATGGCGTTAGCACTTGGGAGCGAAACTTTTTATAAATATCTCGGTGCGTTCGGTTTCGGTAATGTAACGGGGCTTGATTTTAACGGTGAAGCGCTTGGGATGTTATTGCCTCAAACTGCCGTCCGTGATTGTGATTTGGCAAGAATCGGTTTCGGGCAGACTATTGCGGTAACGGGTTTGCAGCTTGCGTGTGCAATTGCTGCCGCGGTCAACGGAGGTAATTAT
>JAIDRY010000077.1 GCA_029061465.1 Clostridia bacterium | reverse complement strand
TTAACAAAACAGATTTCACAATAAATTTAAAAAAATTCAGCCGCACGCTGTATGCGTGCGGCTGAAATATTATTCTTTATCATTTTTATTATCTGCGCCTTGTGCTTTTAACAAATCCCTGATTTCGGCAAGGAGCTGTTCGGTAGTAACCGCCGCAACAACGGGTGCGGTTTCTGCGGGAGCTTCTTCAACCTCCGCCTTAGCCTGTTCAGCTTCTTCCGGTGTGATTTCACCCTTTTTAAGCTTTTTCTCGATAGCTTTTTTCTGCTTTTCAGCCAACTTCTTGCCGCCTGCACGAACAGAATTTATAGTCTTAACTATTACGAAAAGTATGAAAGCTACGAGCAGGAAGTTTATGATTGCGGATATGAACGCACCCCAGTCTATGTAAATGGAATTAGCTAAATCAAGCACTTTACCGGTTTCGTCGTATGCGGGTTTCAAAATTGTTACCGCAGACTCTAATCCCGCGCCGTCGCCCGCAATAACTGCAAGCAACCAGTTAATGAGCGGTTGCAAAATCTGTCCGGTGAGTGCGGTGATAATTGCCGTGAATGCACCGCCGACGATAACGCCGACAGCCATATCCAAGACGTTACCGCGTGTAATGAATTCTTTAAATTCTTTAAAAAATTTCTTCATCTTTTTCTCCGTAAGTTTTTTTTATTATTATAAAATACGCACTGAATAATGTCAAGCGCTTAAAAGCGCAGAAATTATTTCCTTGCGCGATTTCGTTACGTTTTTTTTATCCAATACAATTTTCCCGTTATTTATAACTACTATCCGCGCGCCGAGCTCTAACGCCTCGTCTATATCGTGCGTAACGAATATTGCAGTAAATTTTAAATCCTGATGCAGCTTTTTAAACTGTGCCGTTATATCTTTTTTGAGCTTTAAATCAAGCGACGAGAACGGCTCGTCCATAAGCATAATATCACCGCCGAACACGAGAGCGCGTGCAAGCGAAGCGCGCTGAGCCTGTCCGCCCGAAAGCTTTAAAGGATATTCGTCGCGCTTGTCCGAAAAATGCAGGTCGTTTAAAACGCTTTCTATCTTTTCCTTATCAGGACAGACGAGGGCGAGGTTTTCAAAGACCGTAAGGCACGGAACAAGCCTGTGGTTCTGGAATACGTACGAACATTTTAATTTTGGAATAGTTCCGTCAAAATCAGTCAAGCCCGCAATACAGTTCAAAAGCGTGGTTTTACCGCTTCCACTTTCACCGAGAATACAGGTAATTTCCCCCTCTTCTATTTCGAGATTGAAATTTTCATATACGGTATTATCGCCGTATTTTTTTGTAAGGTTTTCAATGCGCATAATTTACCTACCACGCCATTTTGCATTTATGCGGTTGAGCTGTGCAAAAGCAATTTCCACTATCAGTCCTATCACCACGGTTATGAGCGTCAGCGCGGCAAGACGGGGCATTTCGAGAAAGGAGCGCGCGTTCTGCATCAAGCCGCCTAAGCTTGTATAGGTGTTTGCCATAACCTCTGCGGAAACGGTAACTTTAAGTCCGAGCGATATATTCGCCCCAACTTGTGAAAATATTTCCGGCGAAACCATAGGAAGATAAATTTTTAACAGCCTGTCTTTTTTTGAAATATTATAGACCTCCGCCATCTGCAACAGTCCGTCGTCTACTGCGGATATTGCGGCGGTAAACTGCACGTATATTGCTGGAAACAGCATCAATACCGTAACTATTACGGGCGCGGCATTTGCGTTAGTCCATATGAGAATTAACAGCAAAACGGCAAGCGTCGGCAGGGTGCGAAGTACCGTTATTATCGGCTCGATAAGCCATTTAAATACGGAGCTTACACGCGAAATAGCGGCGCACACCGCGGCAAGCGCGAACGAGATTATAAACGCAATTGCAGTCCTTAACAAAGTAGTTAAAAACGAAAGCCAGAAGTTGCCTTCCGCGAAACACTTAAAAAGGCTGACGAATGTATCCTGAAAGGACGGCACTATATAGTCGTTGCCTACAGCATAGTACGCTATTATCCATACAAGCCACATTAATGCAATTGAGCCGAACGACAGAATTATTTTGTTTTTGTGGGATAAAATATAATTTTTCAATGCTGTTCAGTAAACGGAATATTGCCGTTTTTCAAAATTAGTTTAAAAGTAAGTCCGGGGATTTGCGACAGATTGACTACGCCCACCGTTTTACCCTTCAAATTTGATATATTGTCGGGCGTAATCGCCGTTTTGCCGTTGGAAACCATATATAAATTGCCGTGTGTGAGCGTACCCAAAAGCTTATACTTATCTCCTTTACCCAACAGCTTTACCGCCATATTTACGGGGAGCACGCATATATCGGCTTTTAAATCGTTACCAGTAACGAAAGTCTGTATGATGGAAGCGTTGACTACGTTAAACTCGACTTGTCCGTTATAAAAAGTGTCCTCCTCCGCCATTAGCTTTGCCATGCCGAGGGCGGGCGCACCGTCGGGCATATAGACGGTTATTTTACCATCGTAATCAGGCATTTCAACCGCGGGGTAGTCGCCCAAAAAGAACTTTTTAGCAGGCGTACCGAAAGAGGTTTCACTTACCGCGTTTAATTTTCCCATAAACGAAGTTACTTCGTCAACCTGCCCGGCAGCGTATACAAAATTTATGCCGCAGTTTTCGATGACCTGCTTTGACAGATTTTTATCGGTGAAGGTCGGAGACGCACCGCCCGATATATGCGAATTAACGGCTGATACTATCGTCTGAACGGTAGTACTTTCGGACGAGAGCCAGTTTTTTGATTGAGCAAGCGCTGACCGAAACAAGGGTGCAACACTGTAATTCAACAATTCGTTTTTAATAACGACTACCGCCTGCGGATAGCCGTTTTCACCGCCGTAGAGCATTTGCAGATTACCGGAAAATTCAAGACTTTCGATAGCGTTTACTTTCACGCTTGCGGCGGGCTCGGCAACGACGAAATAGTCTATATCCGACCTCACCCCTACTTCCTCTCTAGTAACGTCAACGAGCGTTACGCCGTCATTTGCCGCTTCTGGCGCGCAAGCCGAAAAAGGAACTAATCCTATTGCCATAGCTGCGGCAAGGAAAATTGCAAGAACTGTCTTTTTCATAATAACTCCTTTAAGCTTTATGCATTAAGGTTTTTGCCGTAACGCCTTCGAGCATACCGATTTTACCTGTGAGCTTATTTATTATTTCCGCAGGTGCGTCGATTGCAACGGATATAATATTAACTCCTCTCTGTCTGTACGGTATTCCCATTCTGCCTACGATAAATTCGCCGAACTTCGATAAAAGCGCGTTGATATCCCCGCTCTTTGCTCGGTCTTCTACTATAACGCTGATTACCGCTAATCTGTTTTCAAGCATAAAAAAACTCCTCTTTCGAGGGGTAACGGAAAAACAGCATAATAATATTACGCCTTGATTTTACCTTTACCCTCAGAAATGCCTTTGGATTCAGATAGGTTTATTTTAGCAAATTAAGGAAAATTTTTCAAGTAAACGAATAAGCTTTTTTGCAATTAACATACTGTTTGTATGAAAAATAAAATTTTGTTATTAGCTTTGCTTGTTTCAACGTGCGCTACAACTCTTGCAGGTTGCGGCACTAAAATGGACGCCGCCGTGGATAATATTACGGACGGCGCGCCCGTAGTAACCGAAAACACCGACGACGAAAACGAAACCAACCCCGACGGCGAAAAGGATTGCCCCGATAAAGACGGGCATTGCGACAAAAAAAGACCGCGCGTTATCTTCAAGCGCCGCGGCTGCTCCGCAATAGGATTTTACAGCGGAGAAAACGGCAATTTCTTTTTTATAAACTTCGGCGACGGCGGGTTTGAAGAAATACCCTTGCCCGACGACGATTACAGAGTACGCCCTCCGAAAGCGCCTACCGTACCGCAAA
>JAIDRY010000076.1 GCA_029061465.1 Clostridia bacterium | reverse complement strand
GCGCAGAACAGCTACCGATTTTTATTAACGTTTTTATTCATACTCTCCGTAGTCGCGGCGGGAGTTAGGTCTATGCGGCGGGCACGGCGGCGGGCACGGCGGAGGACAGTCGGGTCTCGGAGGAGGTCCGTCGGGTTTTTCCTCTTTGCCGAATTTGACTAAAACCGCGTCCTCGCCTATTTTGACGACGGCGTTCACGGGCAAAAATATTTCCTGCTTCGACAGTCTGAATCCCTTACAGCCCGTTACGGTAAAACCCAAAACTCTGTTTTCCGGAAATGAAAAAGTCATATCGCACACTTTGCCGAGGTGCTTGCCGTCGATTAAATTAATTACGTCTTTTTGCTTTAATGCGGAAAAAGTTACTTCCATAATATTAATTTATGCGGCGCGATACTTAAAAATTCGCCCCGCGCCGTTAAGGCGCGGGGCGGAAGATTATTTGTTAGCATTGAAATATTCCAACAAGGCGTCAAGCTTTAACGCGCTGCCGCGCAGATTGTCGTACAGGCCGTCATAGGTTTCGCCGCCGACCAAGCCGATTACCTTTACCACTAACAGCATAATAAGAACGCCGAGGATAAGGAAAAGAATTGCGCCGAGCAACTTGTTAAAAAATTTAACTACTCCGACATTGCTTTCGAATACCGATTTCAAAAGCCATACCGCAAGCGCGCGGATTATCTGCACTATAATAAACAGCGCAACGTAGTAAATTATTATATCGAGGTGTATTGCATTTAAGAAATCTATATGCGCCCAATATGAGGAAAGCATGTCCAAAAGGTCGCGCACGAAAGCTACGTCAAGGAACACCGTTCCCAGCATTACGCAGACGACTATTCCGATTATAAAGCCGAAAATGCCGCTCGTAAAAAATTGAAGTCCTTTGCCGAACCCCACGATAGCGCCGATTGCCATAAAGACTACTATAAGCCCGAGAACAATCCAGTCCGCAAGAATCATTTTAGCCGCCTCCTTAAATCCATTATATCACCGCAAAAGTTAAAAGTAAACTGTTTTTACACTTGCGCAGGCTTGCAATTAAGAAGGCAAATTATGGAATATTACTTTTCCGCAAATACTATTCCCGCGGCGTCCACGCCTATATGCGTGCCGATAACGGGGCAGATATTGCTCTTTTCAGTACATTCCACGCCAAGCTTACTTAAAAGCACGTCGCAGTTTTTATCGTTATAGGTGTATATCAAATAAACGGGTTTTGTAAAATCTATCTTGTTTTTATCTACGACGGAAGCAATGTAGTTTATCGCCTTGTGCATACCGAACTGCTTTGAAGCCATTTCCACCTTGCCGTCGTTGCTGAACGTTATAACGGGCTTGATATTCAAAACCGAGCCGATTATTGCCGAAACGGACGAAAGTCTGCCGCCCTTCCTTAAATTTTCCAAAGTGTTTAAACAAGCGTAAAGTTTAAGCTTGGGGCGCAGCTCGTCAAGCGCGGCGCATATCTCTGCGGCGGTTGCGCCGTTTTGAGCCATTTTCAACGCTTCCAGAACGCACAGTTTAAGCATAACCGTCGTGCACTTCGTATCGTAAGCCGTAACGTTTTCGTGTCTTTCGGCAACGAGCTTGCACCTTTCGTACGAGCCGCTCAAAACCGAAGCAAGCGGCATTAAAAGCACCTCGTCTCCGTCCGCAAGATTTTCCGAAACCGCCTTTTCAACCTGCTCTTCGGTGAGCTGCGAGGTATGCGGAAATTCACTGCCCTCTGTAAGTTTTTTATAGAACTCGTCGCAGGTTATTTCAACCCCGTCGAGATATTCTTTGGTTCCGAAATTAATGGTAAGCGGCATCAACGTTATGCCCAGCTTTTCAGCTTCTTCAACCGTGATATTGCTTGACGAGTCGGTAATAATTTTAACCATTTTTGTTTTCCTCATTTAAAGTTTTTACGAATTTTTCAAACAGTTCGCCGCAAAACTTTAACTCCTCGTCGGATAAAGTTTTTGACAGCTTTTCGAAAATATATGCGCCGTACGCGTTATTTTCGTGATAATATTTTTTGAACTTCTGGGTTACTTCAAGCCTGAAACTGCGCTTATCCTCCGTAGGCACTCTGTTCACGTACCCCTTTTCCACAAGCTGCTTCACCTTGTAAGCCGCGTGCGAGGAAGTAACCTTCAACGCCTCGGCAAATTCTCCGACGGTTGGACAACCCATAAGCCCTATCGTTTCAACCGAAAAAAATTCGGTTGCGGTAAGCGAGCCTTCCCTTTCCTCAAGCGAGGAAAAAATAAGCCTGTAAAGCTTAAGCCTGAAATCGCGGTAAATCGCTTCAAAATTTTCAACGAGATTATAATTGTTTTCCATAATCATAAAATTTTTAGCTAAATTTTTTGAGATAATTATACCTTTCTATTTTACGCTCGTCAAGCGATTTTAATACTAAAAAAACAAAAACAAGAAAGCGGTAACACCGCTCTCCTGTTTAACTTATACAAGATTTAATTTGTTTTAATGCAGTCTTTTCAAGGCGTGATACTTGCGCCTGGGATATGCCTACTTCCTGAGAAATTTCCGTTTGCGTCTTGCCCTCGAAATATCTTAAAAAGAGAATTTTCTTCTCCCTGCCTTCAAACTTTGCAAGCGCTTCGTACAGCGCCGCCTTTTCCGTCCAAACCTCGTCGTTGTTCTTGGTGTCGAAAATCTGGTCCATTAATAAAAGCGTGTCGCCTGCCTTGTTGAATACCGGCTCGTATAAAGACACGGGGTCGGAAATTGCGTCCAGCGCGTAGGCAACTTAGGAAACAGCTATATTCATTT
>JAIDRY010000075.1 GCA_029061465.1 Clostridia bacterium | reverse complement strand
TCGAAATCAGAGATTTAAAACAGTATTTCCCCGTTGAAAAAAATCTGTTCGGTAAGACCGTAAAAAGCTTGAAGGCTGTTGACGGCGTTTCGTTTAAGCTTAGCAAAGGCAAAACGCTTGGTATAGTCGGTGAAAGCGGTTGCGGTAAAACCACCATGGGCAGAACTATTCTTCGACTTTACGATGTTACGGGCGGAGAAATTTGGTTTAAGGGGGAAGAGGTTTCAAAAATAAAGAACCGTGAGTTCAATAAGCTTCGCCCCAATATGCAAATGATATTTCAGGACCCGTACGCAAGTCTGTCTCCGCGTTTAACTGTAGGGGAAATAATCGGCGAGGCGGTTCGTCAGCACAATATCGTGTCCAAAGAGGAATATCATGACTATGTTTTGAGCGTAATGAAAATGTGCGGACTGCAACCGCATTATTTTGAAAGATATCCTCACGAGTTTTCCGGCGGGCAAAGACAGCGTATTTGTATTGCGCGTGCGCTTGCACTCAAACCCGACCTCGTTATATGCGACGAGCCTGTTTCGGCGCTTGACGTGTCAATTCAGGCGCAGATAATAAATATGTTGAAAGAATTGCAGCAATCGCTCAATTTGACGTATATATTTATATCTCACGATTTATCGGTTGTTAAGCATATCTCCGATGAAGTGGGAGTAATGTATTTGGGAAGCATGGTAGAGTACGGTTCTAAGGAAAGTATTTTCAATAATACCCTTCATCCGTATACTAAGGCGCTTTTTTCGGCTGTTCCCGTACCTAATCCGCACGTGAAGATGAACAGAATATTGCTTAAAGGCGATATTCCTTCGCCCGTTAATCCGCCTAAGGGTTGCAAATTCCACACCCGTTGCGAGCATTGTATGGATATTTGCGCAACCGTTAAACCTGTTTATAAAGAGGTTGAAAGCGGACATTTCTGCGCTTGTCACCTTTATAATACCGAAGCGGAAAACGAACAGTGCCGAATTGAGATGCACAAGGCTGAAGAGCTTGAACGTATTACTGCGCTTGCAAAGAGCTATATGAAGCCTGGCAAGAGAAAAAAGCTTGAAGAGAACAGTAACGGAGAAGATAATAATCCTGATGTCAAAGAAGAGGCGTGATGACCTTGATACCACTACGACCTTTGCGGATATGAATGTAGACGGTTTGAGGTGGTATGACCCGACCATAAAGAAAAACGGGGGCAGGCGCAAAGAAAAACTAAATGTAACGAAAAAGGAATATAGGGCTATGGTTAAAGGAATGTTTCTTGCCATAGGTCCGTATATTCTCGGCGCTGTGCTTGTTTTCGGGTTATTAATCGGTTTGGCCTATTTGTGGATGAGTTCGTAAATTAAAACCCCGCGAAAACAGGCAGGGTTTTGTTGACTTTTGGATTTTAATGTAATATTATAGTTTGGAAGGAGCTAAAAATGTTAGTTGCAAAGGATTTCAGATACGACGCATGGAATAAATTGTCCGGAAGATGGGGCACGGTAGTCGTAGCGGCTTTAATTCAATTTCTTATTACAGTAGCAATCGGCGTTATCGTGTATTTTATTCCGTATGGCGTAGGCGAGATAATATCACTGTTACTTTTAGGACCGCTTGCATACGGCTGGGCGGTTTTATCGCTTCAAGTGGTGAGAGAACAGGATATAAGCATTGCGCAGTTTTTTGATGGATTTAAAAATTTTGTCCGTTCATTTCTCCTTGGACTATTGAACAGTGCACTTACTCTTTTGTGGACTCTGCTGTTGATTGTCCCCGGTGTTATAGCGGCGCTTGCATATTCAATGAGTTATTACATATTACTGGATAATCCCGATATGTCGGTAAACGAGGCGAGGAAGGCTTCGGTTGAATTAATGAAGGGACATAAATGGAGATTACTCTGTCTTCAAGCAAGCTTTTTAGGCTGGTATTTGCTTTGTGTGCTTACGCTTGGGATACTTTCAATCTGGATTATTCCTTACGTTCAGACAGCAATGGCTTCGTTCTATCAAAGTTTAATTGAAGAGCAGGAAGATGGTAGCTATGAATACGATTACGACCAGTACGACCCTCAACCCGAGGACGATTACGCCCAGTATCAAGAGCAGCCCGAAGATGACCAGCAGCCTGAATCTGAAGAATATGGTGACTATAACGGAGACGATTATAATCAAAATTAATAAAAGAAAACCCCGCCGAATGGCGGGGTTTTCTTTTATATTGAAGAAGATATATTTGAAATCGTTTCTACGTTTATCAAATTGGAATTGCCGCTCTTTCCGTTAGGTGTGCCGCCTGTAAGGACTATGGTATCACCTTTTTCGACAAGTCCTGTATTAATTGCCGCGCGTTTTGCATAGTGGAAGAGGACGTCAACTGAATAGAATTCTTCGCTCATTACGGGAATAACACCCCAACTCAACGCAAGTTTCCTGTAGGCCTTCTCATCGGTAGTCATACCTATAATATCTATCATAGGGCGGAAACGGGAAACTGTCCTTGCTGTGCCGCCTGTTCTCGTACAAACAACGATTACCTTTGCACCAATGTCCTGTGCAAGCGTACAGGCCGAGTGGGCGAGAGCTTCAGAAAGTCTGGTTATGCTGTAATCATTTTCAGCAATGTGCTGTATATACGAGGTATTGGCTTCAGCTTGCGCAGCAATCTTTGCCATAGCCTTAACCGCCTCAACTGGGTATGCGCCAGCCGCCGTCTCGCCCGAAAGCATTATTGCCGAAGAACCGTCGTAAACGGCATTTGCAACGTCTGAAATTTCGGCACGGGTAGGGCGGGGTTGTTTAATCATTGACTCTAGCATTTCTGTTGCGGTTATGCTGCGCTTGCCGCAAATTCTGCAAGCCTTTATGATTGATTTCTGTATGCTGGGTAGTTCCTCGAAAGGCACCTCGACGCCCAAATCGCCGCGGGCAACCATTACTCCGTCACAGACCTTTAAGATAGATTCAAGATTGTTTACGCCTGCGCGGCTTTCGATTTTGGCTATAATTTCTATTTCGCCGTCGGGGGAGCCGCACTGTCTCAACCAGTTTCTTATATCTATAACATCCTGTGCCTTGGAAACAAATGAAGCGGCAACGAAGTCAACGCCTTGCTCAACACCGAATTTAATATCGGCTTTATCCTGTTCGGACAGATAAACCATATCAAGCTCTTTTTCGGGGAAGAAC
>JAIDRY010000074.1 GCA_029061465.1 Clostridia bacterium | reverse complement strand
AAATATAAGGTTTCTTTAAGAAGCCGCGGTAACGTCAACGTAAGCACTCTTGCCGCAGGTTTCGGCGGCGGCGGTCACGTGCTTGCAAGCGGCTGTATGATTTTCGGCTGTCTTGAAGAAGTATTAGACAAACTTACTTACGCCGTATATCAAAGCTTATGACAGGTTTCATCTGTGTAAATAAAGCGCAGGGCGTAAGCTCTGCAAGAGAAGTCGCAATAATCAGGCGCCTCACGAAAACCTCTTGCGGGCATATGGGTACGCTTGACCCGATGGCTACGGGAGTATTGCCGGTTGCAATAGGAAACGCTGCGCGGCTTTTCGACTATCTTTCGGATAAGCGAAAAACTTACGTTGCGACCTTCCGTTTCGGTGTTGACAGCGATACGCTCGATATAACGGGCAATATAATTGAAAACGCAGGGCGCGTTCCAACAGGGGCGGAAATAGAGAGTGTACTCAAAAACTTTACGGGTGAAATTATGCAGGTGCCTCCCAGATACAGTGCAAAAAATATCGGCGGTAAGCGCGGGTACGAGCTTGCGCGTGCGGGAGTTGAATTTGAACTTGCACCCAAAAAAGTTCGGGTATATTCAATAAAGCTTATTGAATGCAATAATTGTGATTATTCTTTTGAAATAGAGTGCGGTGGAGGAACCTATATCCGTTCGCTCGCCCGCGATATTGCTAAATCGCTTGGAACATGTGCGGCTATGAGTGCACTCGAAAGAACGAAAAGCGGATATTTCACAATTAATTCCTCGGTTTCCACGGATGTGCTTACAGCTGAAAACGTTAAAGATTATATAATTCCTACTGAAAGCGTTTTACCGTATGATAGTATATATCCGACGGATAGAGAAGCATTTAAGCTGTTTAACGGACTTTCAATTCCCTGCGGCAGAGATGACGGTATTTACAAAATTTATAATAACGGCGGCTTTTACGGCTTAGCCGAAGTTAATAACTCTACTTTAAAAGTGAGGACAAAACTATGTTAGAAATTATCAAGTACGGCGAAGACGAATACGATTTCCCCTGTCTGCTTGTTTTGGGCTGTTTCGACGGACTGCATATTGGTCATGCAGACCTTTTAAAAAAGGCGAAACTGCAAGCTAAAATAAACGGGCTTGATTTGGGTGTAATGATGTTTGCCGACGGTAAGGGCGGCAAGCAACTCTATACGTTTGAGGAAAGGGTGGCTGAGCTTGAAAAGTATGGCGCTAAATTTGTTCTCAAAGTTGATTTCAATGAAGAATTCAAAAAGATACAACCGCTTGATTTCCTTGCGTGCTTAGAGGACAAGCTCAATTTAAAAGCGTATATGAGCGGTAAGGACTTCAGGTTCGGTAAAGATAAAAAAGGTAAATCTTCCACACTCAAAGCATACGCAGAAGACGAAGATAACTCTGTTTGGTATTTGCCTGTAAAAGACGTTACTTACAAAAATGAAAAAATAAGCGCCTCTATGATAAAGGCATTTTTGGATGAAGGCAACGTTAAGCTTGCTACGGAGCTTTTGGGCAGACATTATTCAATATGCGGTACGGTTATCCGCGGCGAAGGCAGAGGAAAGACTGTCGTAGGTTATCCCACAATGAATATTAAGTGGGATGAAAATAAGTATGCCGTAAAAGAGGGCGTATATGCAGTAAAATGCACTGTAGGCGAGCAAACTTATTACGGTATAGCTAATTTCGGCGCCCGCCCTACGTTTGGTGAAGAAGAACCTCTTTTGGAAGTTTATCTTGACGGTTTTAGCGGTGAAGTTTACGACGAAACAGTTAAGGTAGAGTTTTTACGCTATTTAAGGAATATCAGTAAGTTTGACGGAGCAGATGCGCTAGGTGCACAGCTTACTGACGATATAACGCTCGTGCGTGAAGAAGCCGCGCTTGCGGAGGCAGAAGCAGCGGCCGCCGCTGCAGCAGCGGAGCAGTCCGTTGAAGAGGCTGCAAAAGAGGTAACAGAGCAACCTGATGAAGAAGCAAAGGATGAAACTCCGCTTGTAGATGAGATTAAGGAAGAAACGAAGCAACCTGTTAAAGAAGAGACTAAACAGATTGTAGCAGAGGTTAAGCAGGAAGAAATAAAGCAGCCTGTTGAAGAAGTTAAAGAGATTAAAGAAAAAGTAATCAAACAAACCGTTCAAGAGGTTGTAGAAGAAACAACGTGGCATGCAGTTGAAGAGTCTGAGGAAGATATAGGCGAGCAATCTGTAGAAGGTAAAAACGAAATAACCGAACAACCCGTTATAGAAATCAAAGACGGAATAACCGCACAACCTGTTGAAGAAGTTAAAGATGTCAAAGAAAAAGTAACAATACAACCTGCTCATGAGATTGTAGAAGAAACTACCTGGCATGCAGTTGAAGATACTGAGGAAGAAGTAACGGAGCAACCTCTTGAAGACGGTAAGAAAGAATTTGCAGAACAACCCGTTATTGAAATTAAAGATAAAATAACCGCACAGCTTGTTGACGAGGCGGAGAGAAAAGTTACAGAACAATCCGTTGAAGAAGTTAAGGAAGAAGTACCGGTGCATGACGTTGAAAAGGTTGAAGAGGAAGTAACCGAACAACCGTCTAATGAAACTAAAGAAGAGACGGAAGAAAGTAATAATGATTAAGTTCGGACC
>JAIDRY010000073.1:9173-10381 GCA_029061465.1 Clostridia bacterium | reverse complement strand
AGCTTGGCTACAACTTAATCGTTACTCACCACCCCGCAATTTACGGCGGTATAACGAGGTTGGATACAACTTGCGACCCGCAGGCAAAAGCTATTGCAAAGTGCTTGAAGCTTGGGATATCCGTAATAAGTATGCACCTCAATTTCGACGCGGCACCGCACGGCATAGATTATTATTTAATGCGCGGGCTTGGCGGAGATAAAGCTGAAATAGCAGCGGAATTAGAGCGCGGCGGTTACGGCAGGGTTTACGAAGTGGAAGAGTGCACCTTAAAAGATTACGCCGAAAAAATAAAAAAAGAGTTCTGCACTTCGCGTATACTCGTTTACGGCGATTTAAAACGGAAAGTCGGCAGGGCGGCCTCGTTCTGCGGCGCGGGCTGTGACGAGCATAATATCGCTTTTGCACAAAATCACGGTGCGGACGTGTTCGTTTCCGCCGATATGAAGCATCACGAAATAATTGCCCTTACAGGCAAGGGAATTGCGGTCGTTGTTCTCACGCATTACGCTTCCGAGAATTACGGCTTTAACAAAATTTATCTTGAAATCAAAGACGGGCTTGAAATACCCTCCGCGTACTTTACGGATACGGAGTTGCTTTAAGCCGATAAGGAGATATATATGGCACAGGTAGAAAAACTTTTAAAGTATCAGGAAACGGATGAACAGCTCATTAAGCTTGAGCGCGAAGCTTCCTCGTCGGAAGAACGCAAAAATTACGTTCAGGCTAAAAATTTCCTGACTAAGGCGCCTGAAAAGTTGGACGCGCTCGAGGCTAAGGCAATCGAATTGAACGCGCTGTTGAGCGAACTCAATGCAAAGTACGCAGAAATCGAGGAAACGCTTTCCGACTTCGACAACATTGACGAGCTCGTAGGCGGCGGCGCGGACGTCGCTTTCTATAAAAAGAACGTAATGCAGCTTACAGAAAAACTTAAAGCTATAAAGGCTGACGTTGCCGCTTTAAGTAAGTCCATTAAAGACGCCGACGAAGAATATCAGTCCATGAAGAAAAAAACTTTAATGGTTCAGGACCAGTACAAGGAATATTCCAAAGTTTATAAAGAGTATAAGGATTCCAAGCTCAAAGAAATGGACGAAGTTAAAAAAGAGCTTGCAAAGCTTGCCAAGGATATTGACGGTGAGGTTATGAAAAAGTATGAGGAAAAGCGCAGCGAACGCATTTTCCCTATACTTTGTGCCGTA
>JAIDRY010000073.1:0-9163 GCA_029061465.1 Clostridia bacterium | reverse complement strand
CATTGCAAGTGGGAACGTTACCGAGTGCGAGAATTGCCACAGAATACTCTTCAAGCAATAGTCGTTTGTGCAATTTGCACAAAAAATGTTAAAAACAGTTGACAATTCATCCGCCCTGTGGTAAGATTAAATTCCTCTCTAAGAGAGGGCTATATTAAACGGCGGTAAAGCTGTGAAATAATAGGGGAAAGTGAATCCGTCCGAAATATTCGGACGGGTTTTACTTTTATTTACAATTTAATTGACAGCGCAATATAATGAGAGTAGAATACGAGATGGTAAAACTGACGGAGAAAAATTATGAACGGTTTATCAGGTAAGACTTGCATTATTTTCGGCGACAGTATTATGTTTGGTTCTGGCAACGACGGGTTCGGCATTGGCGAATATCTTGAAAAAGATTATCATTTATCGATTAAAAAATATTGCATCGGCGGCGCAAGAACGGGCTATTTCGAAGGAAAAAGTTGGATTGTTCAACAAGTCCGCGACGCAATAAATAACGGTGAACAAGCCGACTATATCGTCTTTGACGGCTTTACAAACGATTGCTGTAAGACGGACGGAGTGAACTACGACGTGCCTCTCGGTGAGATTAGTGAAGGGTTTGAAGGCTTTGATATTTTCGCCGTGCAAAAGGAAAATACAACGTTTTCCAACTGTTTTGAAAATATACTTGACGCATTTAAAAAGCACTTTCCAGATGCAAAGGTTCTGTTCGTCCGTCCGCACAATATGGGCAGACGCGGAGAAGAGATACAAAAGGTTTACGGCGAAAGGGCTGTCGCAATCTGTGAGAAATGGGGCGTGGCGGTTGCTGACGTTTATAAGGATAGCGATTTAAATACTTTCCTTGCCGACCACAGAGATACTTATACTGCCGATACCTATAACTGGGGCAGAGGTGACAGTACACACCCCAACGCAAGAGGATACGAAGAAAAATATATGCCTGTAATAAAAATGGCATTGGAGGAATTATAATGAAAGTTTTAATGATTAACGGAAGTCCCAATCAGAAAGGCTGTACTTATACCGCGCTTACGGTAATTGCGGACGAGTTAAAAAAACAGGGCGTAGACAGCGAAATAGTTTGGCTGGGTAACGGCGCAGTCCGCGGTTGTATAGGCTGCAGCGGTTGCAGAAAACTCGGCAAATGTGTGTTTGACGACGACCCAGTAAACGCTATAGCGGAGAAAGCGAAATCTGCTGACGGATATATTTTCGGCGCACCCGTTCATTATGCTTCACCCTGCGGCGCAATGGTTTCAGCGCTTGACAGACTGTTTTACAGCGCAGGCGGTTATATGCAGTTCAAGCCCGCTGCAAGTATCGTCTCGGCGCGGCGTGCGGGAACAACTGCTTCTTACGACGTGCTCAATAAATACATAGGCATTAACAATATGTTGCAGGTTCCATCCACTTACTGGAATATGGTTCACGGCGCCAAAGCGGAAGAAGTTTTAAAGGATGAAGAGGGCGTATCTGTAATGCGTGCAATAGCAAGTAATATGGCTTGGCTTTTAAAGCTTTTGGATAGCGCAAAGGGAACTCCGCTGGAAAAGCCCGTCGTTATTCCTAAAATCAAAACAAACTTTATAAGATAAATAAATCGGCGCGCGATATTAAATCGCGCGCCGCGTATTTTAGTTTATTTAAAATATTTAAGGTGAAACTCTGTTTATGTCTCTGGGGAACATAGTTGCGTTGCGCACGTTCTTAAAGCCCAGAAGATGCATAGTAAGCCTTTCAAGTCCAAGTCCCAAGCCTCCGTGAGGGGGAGCACCGTACTTGTGAAGCATAAGGTAGGTTTCGAATTCGTCTGGGTTCATACCCATTTTCTTCATCTTCTCAACCTGCATATTATAGTCGTGTATACGCTGTCCGCCCGATGTTATTTCAAGCCCTCTGAACAAGAGGTCGAATGAAAGGGTAACTTCGGGGTCTTCGGGGTCGTCCATAGTGTAGAAGGGGCGCTTTTTGGAAAGATAGTGAGTAACGAACAGGAAATCGGAATTAAACTGTTGTTTAGCCCACTTTCCGAGGAACGCTTCCTCCTCGGGCTCAAAGTCCTTCATATCCGTAATGTTTTTAAGCTTTTTGACGCAAAGCTCTTTCGCGTCCTTAAATCTTACGCAAGGGATGGAGGTTATTTCGGGGATATCGACTTTCAGCAAATCAACTTCGGCGGCGTACTCCGTTTTAAGCAGATTGAAAATATACTTCAAAGCGCCAGTTTCCATATTCATAACATCGGTAAAGCTCTCGATAAAGCCCATTTCGAGGTCCATTGAAATATATTCGTTGAGGTGCCTCGACGTGTCGTGATGCTCCGCGCGGAATACGGGGGCAATTTCGAATACTCTCTCGTAAACTGGAACGAGTGCTTGTTTATAGAGCTGTGGACTCTGTGCAAGGTAAACTGTCTTGCCGAAGTAATCGAGCTTAAATACGTTAGTGCCGCCCTCTGCGCCCGCAAAGTTTATTTTGGGGGTATGTATTTCGGTAAAGTTTTGGCTCTGTAAATATTCTCTGAAACCGCGCTGTATACCTTCCTGAATTTTGAATATAGCGCGTTCCTTGGGGTTCCTCAAAGTAACGGGGCGGTTGTCAAGATTGACAGACAGCTCGCACGTTACCTGCTTTTTTGAAATAACGACGGGAGGGATAGCTGCAGGTACGGAAAGTATTTCAATATTGTGTATCTGCAATTCGTATCTTTCACTGCCGTCGCGCGTTTCACTCTTTACAACCTTTCCGGTAACCTTTGCCGAAGCTTGTTCGACAACGTTTTCGTCAAAACGGTAGTCCGAAAATTCAGGCGAATATACGCACTGAATAAGCTCGCGGGCCGTTCTTAAAAGCACGAAAGCGAAATCGGACATATCTCTTATATTATGAATTACGCCCTTTACGGTGACTACTTTGTCTAAATTTTGCTTAAATTCGGAATAGGGGGTTGACGTCTTAGAAATAACGCCCGTAATTTCTTCCATAAATTTCCTCTTGATTTGTTTTTTATAATTTTACGGCTTTTATATGCAAAAATCAAGCAAAATAAAGCGTACGCGTAATTTTTTAAGATATGTAAATTTTTTCTCCTTGCATTTTTCTTGCGTATATGTATAATATAAGTATAACAGGTCTGCGGTGTGCGTGGTATGGAAAATTCGTAATCCACAAAGTAATTTACGGGAGTGCTTGTTCGCGGAAATAGTCAAGGTCTGATTTTATCGGAAAGTACGATGTTCCGCTTCGGCGCACCCACCTGCGAGAAGCGGGTTAATACTTTTTCATAACACGGCACAGGCGGATTTGTTTTTTTGCTCTTTCTTTGCGAAAGAGTTTTTTATTTGCATTTTATGGTAATTTTCATTTATTTACATATTATATAAATGTAAAAAAATTACTTAAAATGAAAATTTGTAAAATAATCACCTTGACAGTTTATTTGTAAAATGATAAAATTTAGACTGTAATAATATAAATGGAGGATAAGATGAAAACAAAACATCGTGTATTGTCGTTTTTGTCTGCGATAGCAATTGTCTTTACGCTTTGCTTTTCAGCGGTAATCGGCGCCGGTTGTCAACCTGAAGACCCCTCGCAGCCCGAAGTTACAAAGACGCTTGAAAGCATAACTCTTGACACGGAAAACGTCAAAACCCAGTACTTTGTAGGCGAAGAGTTTACTAAAGCGGGGTTAAAAGTAACCGCTAATTACTCTTTATCTGACGGAAGCTCCGATACGGCGGACGTCAGCGATAAAGCTACGGTAAACTCGTCCGCATTCAAAAATGACGCAGAGGGAAATTATACTATTAAAGTCGGCTATTCGGAAAGTCTTAACGGCTCGACAAAGTCCGTGGAAACCGAATATTCGGTTTCTGTAGTTGCAAGGCGTAACGGTCTTGCTTTAGTTTTCAAAGAGGGTAAAGGTGCTCCCGTAAATCTTTCCACTTCGCAAAAGAGCGTTGATATGAGTGACGTCGCGAACTGGATTGAAGTTAAGCAGCCCAATGAAAGCGGTGAGATAGACGAAGGCTCGGATACGCTTCCGCAGGACTTGTATACCGTCAAAGTTTATAAGGAAAAGGAAGAAATAACCGATTTATCCGCGGTTAAGCGCGGCACCTATCAGATTTGGGCTTCCAGATACGATGAGGACGACGACTTCACATATGAAGGCTTCATTCTTTTCTACGTAGTTGACACGGTTGATAAAATCGAACGCACCGGGGGTGATATCACTCAAGAAAGAAGTCTTAAAGAAACAATGACCTCGACGTGGAAATTTACGGTAACTTACCACAGCGGTGAAACTATCGTGGTTGATAAGACTAACCGTTACTTAGTAATTCCCACTGTAAACGCAAATGCAGACCAGAGCGAAGGACGTGTTGTTGTTGAATATAACGAGCCGCTTCCCAACGGCACGGCACAGTCAAAGACAGTTACCGTGCGTTACACTTTAACGGGTACAAAGGCTGTTCCCGATATGGCGATACTCAACACCGGACTCCTTGATGACGTTAGCGGAGTTTACGAAACCGAGTTCCTTGACTTTACTCTGATAGGTATCTCGGGTAAATCTACTCTTGCCGATAACAGAGGCTCGATAATATCTCTTCCTACAGGATTGGAAGTAAACGGTAATGACAGAGTATCTGTTGCTAAAGCATGGCAGTCAGGTGGCACAAGCTCGATTTCCGACGGCGGATATATAAGCTTCATCTCAAAGAGAAACTTCACAGTTTACTTATATGCTCATTCCAACGGCACGGTTGAGAACGAAAGATATATTGATTTTGAAACGACAGACGACTATGTTCGCAGTGAAAACGTGGACGGCTGCAAGGCGTTCGGCGAGAATGACTGTGTAGGAGTGAGAAACAGCGTAAGCGTACACGCTCAACATGTAACCGAAGTTTCGGCTGACGGTGTAACGTTCACATTCTCATTCAGTGCAAGCATCAACCTTTTGTATATACTCGTGGTATTTGATTAAGAGTAGGGGGTAAATATGAAAAAGTCTAATATAAGAAAGATACTTTCGGCTTTTGCGGTTGCTACGGTTTCGTGTGCGGCTGCCCTGTCGGCATTGCCTTTGACGGCTTGCGCTCCTGTAAAAGAAACTTCAAAACAACCCGATAAGCTTATATCGGTTGATAAAACACACAAACCTACTGCAATTTCTACGGCAACGGGACTTGTTCAGACGCAGAACAGCGGTAAAACTTATTACGTTGCTCCAGAAGGAAGAGCAACGAACAGCGGTGAGTCGTGGGAATCTCCCATAGATATAACTGCATTGTTGGGCGCCGGCGGCGTAGACGGCGAAGGCATATTGGAGGCGGGCGATACCGTCTACGTAAAGCCCGGCACCTACGACCTTTACACCACGATAACTATGCCCGATAATGTAAACGGCACTTACAACAATTATATAAGGGTCGTAAATGCGGCGCTTGAAGAGGAAAGCGGCTATAAAGGCGACGCAAAGATTGTAACGCTTGATTTCAGCGAACAGCCTTTTGAAAGCAGTGGTCGCGGCATACAGATTTACAGCAATTTCGTATATTGGTACGGCATAGACGTTTGCGGCGCTGGTGATAACGGCTTGTATATAGGCGGCGATTACAACACTGTTGAATATTGCGAGTTCTATAATAACCGCGATACGGGATTACAGCTAGGAAGAGCGGGGTCAACGCTTAACACGATAGACGAGTGGCCCAGCTACAACCTCGTTAAAAACTGTACGTCACATAACAATTACGACAACCAGACTTTCGGTGAAAACGCCGACGGTTTTGCAGCAAAGCTTACCGTAGGTTACGGCAACGTGTTTGACGGCTGTATTGCATACCGCAACTCCGATGACGGCTGGGATTTGTACGCAAAGACAGATACGGGAAATATCGGCTGTATTATAATTTACAACTGTGTTGCTTTTGAAAACGGCTTCCTTGAATATACTCAGGAAGAGTGCAATGCCAAATTCCCCACATATCAGCATGTTTACGATGAAATGAATACGAAATCGTATTTCACGCGCGACGGAGACGGAAATGGTTTTAAGCTCGGCGGCTCGATTATGGAAGGCGATGTTGAAATGTACAACTGTCTTTCGTTTAACAATCGCATGCACGGCGTCACCGATAACTCCAACCCCGGTTTCTTAAAGGTAAAGGGCGTTACAAGCTACGACAATAGCGCCGTTGTAGACGACAATACTGAAAGCCCGACTTACGGTCAGGTAATTGCATTCAAAGCAGAATCAAAGGACGAAAAAATCGATAACCACGCAAATATCGACGTAGCGCGTCAGACTTACAGCTATAACAGCGTCATCGATACCATATCGGTTAACAGTAATATAGCAGTTAAGGCAAAATCGGACGCATACCGTGGCTCTGTTTCGAACAGTGTATTGAGCCAAGGCTATAATGCTATAAAGTCTTACGTAGTTGAAGGAAGTATTGACGCCGATACCAAGAGCGGGTTAAAATGCACCAAAGAAGTTAATGCAATTAAGCCTGAAGACGTATTTAAGGTTCTTCCCGTCGTCAATAACGAAGGCGAGTACACTTACAATATTACAGGACTGAAAGACTTGTACGCAAGCGGGACTTCGGGGGCGTTAAAAGCTGACAGAGTTCATATCAAATACCGCAACGCAGACAATTCAATCAATATGAAAGATATTCTTGCCAAGAAAGAGGGTGTTGACGATACGTTGCTCATAGCAGGCAAAAATATCGGTTCAACGTTAAACCTTTCTTCGTGGGAAGACTATACGCATTTCTATACGGAAGATTTCGTGAACGGAAGTGCGGCAAGTGAAAATCTTGCAAAGCTTCAAAGAGCGTTAGAAACTTTAACTATCAATACCGACAAAGACGCGGTATATCAGGATTTCGAAGTACCCGTAAAGCTCAACGGCTGCACGATAAGCTGGGCTTCGTCGGACGAGGATGTTGTTTCAATCGGTAATGAGGTTGAAGAATCGCTTTCGAAATCGCAATATATTACTTTGGCTGTTTACCGTCCTTTGACCGAGCCGGTGAAAGTAACTATTACCGCAACCGTATCCTGCGGATTAGGAGACGCGGTAGTAACCGATACCAAGGAATTTGAAATTACCATTATGAACGGCAAGCCTTCAGTCGGTAAAATTATGGTTCGCACACAGAAAGGTGAAGTAATCGAAAATGGCGGCTCGTATGTGGTTGACTGGTTCGATGTATTCAGAGAACCCGAAGTGCTTGTCGAGAACGGCTTGGATTATAACGGAAAGCTCCTTAAATCCGACCAGTTTACCTGTGAAACGACTTACCTTTGGGCAGCAGATAAAAGCTCACCTTTCCTTGAAATCAAAGGATTTACTCCTTCTAATTCGGGCGTATACATGGTAACAAAGACTATAAGCCTTGTAAGCGACCCTTCAAATTCAAGGTCAATGACGTACACGATGTACGTTTCCAGTAAAGCGGCGGATGTTGAATTCGTCAAGGAGCAGGTTGACCCTGAAGCAGAGCCTGAGGTTAAGTCGTCAATAGTTGTTAACCGCTACGGCTATATGATTTCGGGCGAACTTACTAACGCAACGGGTTCGATTTACGCTATTTCCTCCAAAGACGAAATAAGCGTTACGGCTGAAAACATCAAGACGTTAGACGGTGTTAAATCTTATACCTTCCGCGGCGATAAGATAAACTATCAGTTTGATAATTCTAACAACGAAGGTTACACGGTTTATTATGCGCTTGCAAACTTAAACGGAGAAATTACTTCGGAAGTTTATTCTAAAAAGGTCGAAACCCTTGACATTTCTACCGAGGCAGACTTTATGACCGTTGCGGCTGGTAACAAGATAGGCAATGAGTCACCCGCAACTACCATTTACCGCTTGGCAAAAGACCTTGATTTCAGCGGCAAAACATGGGAATCCGGAAAATCAGCGTTTAAGGGACTTATCAACGGTGCGGGACACACTGTTAAAAACGTATCTGTTTCCGCAGATTCAAATACGAGCGGTGTAGGCTTGTTCTATAAGACTGAAGGCGCAACAATCGAAAATATCAAGTTCGAAAACATTTCGCTTTCGGGTGGTAAGCAGCAAGTCGGTATAATCGCGCAGGCATACGGCGGTTACTATCACAACATTGAAATCAAAAATATAAGCATTACCAACGGCGGTCAGCGTTCGGGCGGACTTATCGGACACATTTTCGAATATCCTCTTCCCGCGTATATCAGCAAGGTTTCCGTAATAAACGATGCACAACACGTAATTTCTACAAATAAAAACCACCGTGCAGGCGGTATAGTAGGATTTATCCAGACGACGTCCGCACCTGTGGACGGCATTGACGTTCGTATTTCCGATTGCTATGTAATAGCGGATATATCGGGTTATCAGCAGGTCGGCGGTATTGTCGGCGGTTACGATAACCAGAAGGCTGGGGCTACGTTCAATCTTGAAATCACACACTGCTACTTTGGCGGTACGTGCGCAACTACGTATTCTACACCCCGTGTTGGCGGTATAATCGGTTATGAGGCAGGAGCAATAGGCGGATTCACAATTGATAGTTGCATTTCCGTCGGCAAGCTGTATTACAGTGAAGACCATCAGGAAGTGGAGGTTGCACTCAAATCAGCTTCACTTATCGTCGGCTTGGCTAATACCACTGCGGTGAATACTGTTAAGAACTGTATCGCGGCTATAGAGGAATATAATTCCGACTTTGACGTCAGCGTATATTCCGTCCGCAATATGGCTTATATACCTTCCGTATTGGTAGACGTACTCGGCGATGCATACGGAGAGTCGTGGCAACTCGTCTATGACGAAACACGTCCCAATCCTGATAGCGAAGAATATCCGTATTATATCAAAGCTCCGTTCCTTACGTTAAAGCATAATTAAAGGTATCTGTTGCTTAACTTATTTCTCAATTAATAAAATCACCCGCTGCTTAAATCAGCGGGTGATTATTTTTAAACATAATTTATAGTTTTTCATATTTTTCGCTTGCCAACGCAATTTTAATGTGTTATAATCACTAAGCAAATTTAATTAAGGCCCTGTGGTCAAGCGGTTAAGACGGAGCCCTCTCAAGGCTCAATCCCGGGTTCGATTCCCGGCAGGGTCACC
>JAIDRY010000072.1 GCA_029061465.1 Clostridia bacterium | reverse complement strand
TTTGCATAAAAAATTATTAAGTTAGGTCTTACGTTTAAATTTTAGCACTTATTATCAAAATTATCAAGAAGAATTTAAATAAAAAAAACCGTTACTTTGTGTATCGGTTTCTTATTATATTAATCTTATGTATTCGGATAAGCTTTTTAGCGGACTGTCCGTTTTATAAACGAAATATTCTTTTAAAAGGCGCAAGGCGCGTTTTTCGCCGTCGGCGGTGATAAAATCTTCTTCGTAGGATTTGCCGGCAAGCTTTCTTAAAACGTTGTACGTAACCCTGCTTGCGCCAAGGCCCGTGCCGCAGTCGAAGCAGGTAAACGAGCCGGTGTCCATATCGAAGCGGAGCTTATCTTCGTTTAAAAGGCTTTTGCCGCACTCCGAACAGCCGTCAAGCGCAACGGCGTATCCCGCACTCGATAAAAGATTGTTTAAAAAGCCTATCAGCGGTAACCTTTCTTCGCCCGCGCACATTGCGGAAAGCGTCTTTACACAGTCGTAGAAAATTTCCGCGTTGCCGTCGCCCTCGTAAGCAACGGCAAGCGCCGCCTCCGCCACAGCCGACGCGGCGTAAAACTTGTTTATATCGGTACGCAATTCGTAAAAGCTTTCAAGCTCGGAACAGTTTATAACGGTATATTTATCGCCGCGCTTTGCTAAAACGTACTCGGCAAAGCAAAACGGCTGAGCCGCATATTTAAGCTTTGCGGCGGGCTTTTTTACCCCCTTAATCCCCGCCGATATTTTACCGTACTCGGCGGTTAAAAGGGTAAGAATTTTATCGTATTCGTTATAATCCACAGCGCGCAACATAAGCGCATTAACTTTTAATTCCAAGAAAGCCTCACGGAACTGAATTTGCAAACCCAATGTAAAACGCAGAGAAGCGAGCAAGACAAGGAAAGCGAGTACCGTCCGCAGGGAGCGTACTGCGCCGTACGCGACCAAGGCGGCACGGAGCTTGACGCAGTATTGCGACGCTTATATGCGTTTAATCTTATTCTTTGTTGTCTAACTGTTTATACAGCATATAATAGCTGACGTTACCCGTCTTTTCAAACATTTTCCAGGCAAGCTCGGCAGCGTCTTTATCTCTTTTCATAACACACCTCTTACAAAGAGAATGTGCAGTTTTTTAAAAAATACGCTAAACTATAAAAACGTCTTTGATAAGACCGGGACGGTTGCGCCAGTCGGCTTCCACCCTTACGTACGTGGTCAAAAATACCTTTGCGCCCAAAAACTTTTCCATACCCGCGCGGGCAAATGACGAAACTTCCTTTATAGCCCTGCCCTGCTTGCCGATAAGTATCGCCTTATGGTTTGCCTTTTCACAGATAATATCGAGGTTGATATCGTAAGTGCCGTTTTCCTTTTTTTCAAAGGTATTTATAACTATTGCTATGCCGTGCGGAATTTCGTCGTCAAACTTCAAAAGTATTTTTTCGCGCATAATTTCGGCAATCATAAATTTTTCGCTCTTATCCGAAACTATGTCCTCCTCGATAACCTTTCCGCCCTCGGGCATCTGCTCTGCAAGGTAGCGTTCAAGCTTGGCAACGTTCTGGAATTTTCTCGCCGACACGGGGAAAACGTCGCAGTTTATTCCGTTTTCGTAAAGCGTCTTTACGTCGTCGGCTATCTTCTCCTTGGGCATTATGTCTATTTTGGTATAGGCTATCGCCATAGGCAGTTTGCCCGACGAATATTTTTTAATTAGCTCTATATCGCTTTGTGAAAGCCCGCCGTGTCCGTCGTGCACGAACAGAATAAAATCCACGTCCTTTGCAGTGTCGTCCGTGGCTTTCATCATCATATCTGTTAAGTAGTTACTGCTCTTGTAAATGCCGGGGGTGTCGACGAACACCAGCTGATATTCGTCCTTTGTCAGAACGCCCATGATAGAGTGGCGCGTAGTCTGCGGCTTGGGCGAAACGATAGCAACCTTTTCACCGACCAAAACGTTTACGAGCGTGCTTTTGCCTGCGTTGGCTTTGCCTATTACTCCTATAAATCCCGCTCTCATATCAATCCCTCGTCAAGTTGAGTTTGGAAAGAACGCGCTCCTCTCTTTCGCGCATTTCGCTCTTATCTTCGTCCGTCATATGGTCGTAGCCGAGCAAATGAAAAAGTCCGTGCGTTGCTAAATAGTGCAACTCTCTCTCGTAGCTGTGCCCGTACTCCTCCGCCTGTTCTTTCGCTCGCTTAGTGCAGATTGCTATGCTTCCCAAAAAAACGTTGCCGTCCTCGTCGCAGTCCGTGGCGAAGTCGGCTTTGTTAATTTTTTTGCCCTTAATACCGTCAAGCGAAGGAAAACTCAAAACGTCGGTAACGCTGTCGGTTTGGCGCATTTCGCGGTTCAACCGCCTTATCTCCTCCTCGTCGGTAAAAATTATCTCGGCGGACAGTCCGCAGTCAGACTGCGCCTCGCCCTCGAACGCCGCGGCAAGGGGTGAAAAATCGAAATCGTCGCAATAAATTTTCAACATATTACTTTCTCGAAAGTACAAGCTTGGGATATTTTACGCGCATATGGTATACGCCCGAAAGCTGGTTAATAACCGTTCTCGTAATAATTGTAAGCTCGCGCATGGTGATGTCGCAGTCTACGAACTGTTCCATATTCATTCTTTCTTCCACGAGCGAGCTTACAAGCGTTGCGACCTTTTCGGGCGAACGGTCGGAAAGCGAACGAGCCGCCGCTTCCGACGCATCGCAAATCATAATGATTGCCGCTATTTTGGAATTGGGAACGGGGCCCGCATACGAATAGTTGCCCGCGTTCAGCTCGCCGTCGCTCATTTTAAGCGCCTTTGCAAAGAAGTATTTTATAGGCATAGTGCCGTGGTGCTGAACGGCTACGTCCGCAAAAAATTCGGGAAGTCTGTATTTTTTTATCAGCTTTGCGCCCTCGCGTGCGTGCGAACGGATTATATCAACCGAAAGCTCGGGGGTGAGTTCCCTGTGCAGGTCGTATTCGCTTTGGTTTTCCGCAAACATTTCGGGGCTTTTAAGCTTGCCCACGTCGTGGTAATACGCCGCCGCACGCGCAAGCTCGCCGTCCTCGCCTATTGCTATCGCGCACGCTTCGGCAAGCTGGGCTACGACTAAGCTGTGGTTGTAAGTGCCCAGCGCCTGCTGCTTCATTACCCTTATAAGCTTCGAGCTGTCCGAGGTGAGCTCTCTCAATTTAAACGCGGTCAGCTCGGAGAATATTCCTTCGAATACAGGCAACAGCGCCATAAACGCAAGCACGGAAAGCACGCAGTCAAACACGCCGTACATAGCTATCAAAAGCGCTTCCGTCCAGTCGAATGTTTCAAGCGCGGGTATCTGCATTATGAGGTTAATTATCGTAACCGGTATCATAAGAACCAGCCCAACCAGCACGCAGCCGAGGCGGGTTTTAATATTTTTCATAAGGAATATTGCCATTATACCGCCGCAGAACTGTACGAGTAGCGCGGCAAGTCCGTCGATAATCCTCACGCTTCCGTCAACGATTTCCACGCCGTTTAAATATCTGTTGAACACGAACTGAATAAGCATAAACGCCGTGTTCATAAATATTGCCTCTCTTCTCCTCAAAAACATGCACGCAAGCAGAGGGAATAAAAGCAAAGGTCTTGCCGTGAGCGAAACGTAATTGCCTATAACGCCGCATATAAGCAACGATACCGACATTATGAGGTATATTTCAACTATCTTAGAATACTGCGTTAAAACTTCCTTGCGCTCGATAAAAAAGTAGGAATATACTATCATCGTAAACAGAGCCGAAGCTACCGCAACGGTGAAAACGTTTTTGGAATGTGTGGTAAAAATCGGCGTAACGTCTCCGCCGTACAGTATTAAGAGCAGACAAAACATCACTACCATCAGCCCGCAATGACAAATAAAAGTCGTCAGCATTGACAGCACGATTTCTTTTTTACTCATGTTTGACTTGTTCATCTTTTCTCCTTGCGGTATCTTTGTCATACGCCCTGACTATGCTCATGACGAGCGGGTTTCTGACAACGTCTTTATCCGTGAGGTACACCGTTGAAATTCCTTCCACGTCCTTTAAAACGCTTACCGCGTGTTCAAGTCCGCTTGCTTTTCCGGACGGTAAATCTATCTGCGTAACGTCGCCCGTTACGACCATTTTACTGCCGTCGCCCAAGCGTGTTAAAAACATTTTCATCTGTTCGGGCGTGGTGTTCTGCGCCTCGTCCAAAATTATGAACGCGTTTGAAAGCGTCCTGCCGCGCATATACGCAAGCGGCGCCACCTCAATTATTCCGCGCTCCATAAGCTTTAAATAGTTCTCGTTGCCGAGCATCTCTTCCAAAGCGTCGTATAAAGGTCTTAAATAAGGGTCTACCTTGGTCTGTAAATCGCCGGGGAGAAAGCCCAGCTTTTCGCCCGCTTCCACCGCGGGGCGGGTTAAAATAATTTTGTCGACCTGCTTTTGCTTGTAGGCCTGTACGGCAAGACACACGGCAAGGTAGGTTTTACCGGTACCGGCGGGACCGACGCCGAAAACGACGCTTGTCCTTTTAATGCTGTCGACATATTGCTTCTGTCCGACCGTCTTGCACTTTACGGGCTTTCCGCGGGAAGTAATAGCCACCGTGCCCGACGACAGCTTTACTATATCCTCCGCCTTTCCCTCTTTGGCAAGCTCTATGCAGTACGAAACCCTGCCTCTGTCAATCTCCTCGCCCTTTGCCGCAAGCGCAAGCAGATTTTCCGCGACTTCGGTGGCAAGGTTTACCCTCTCTTCCGCGCCGCTTATTATTACCTTTACGCCGTCCACGCGGACGATAACGCCAAGCTCCTGCATAAGGGAGTTTACATTTTCGTCAAACGTTCCTAAAAATTTTTGTAAAACGTCCGTGTTTTCCGCGCTGAGTTTTCTTACAGATTTATCCATAAATTTTCCGATACATTATTCGAGATTAATACTTAATCTGTGTAAATAAGTAAAATCTATCACGTAAACCACGCCGCCCTCCGCGGGCTTTACCGCGTGTTTACGGGAAAGAATATTCTCCTCGTCGATTAAAGTGGACGCAAGCGCGGCTTTCAGGCTTTGCTCGCTTTCCTCCTCGGCGAAATACTCAACCGTGCGCCTGCACTCTATTTCCGCATACCCCGCCGCAAGACAGCCTATCTGCTCTTCGCCCGCAAGCGTATGCGCGTAAATGAGCGCGCCGCCCTTTTTGACCTTGTCGCCCGCCTGCACCGCCGCAGTGCCGCAGATTGCAACGATATTTCTGACCGTGCCGTCCACGTCGCTTAAAAGATTTTTTCTGTCCGCCGAGCCGTAGTGCTCGCTGTCCGTCTGGACGTCGATAAACAGCACGCTGCCGCGCTTCTGGATATTGCAGAAGGTTACCTGCGGAAGCGCTAATATGCGCCCAGTCGCAACCGAGCCGTTAAAGGAATTAAGTCTTTTGAATTCGCCCGCGCCCTCGTCCTCGATTATGCGCCTTATTTCGGGTTCGAGATAACTTCCGCTGCCGCCGACTTCTATCTTCAAAACGTACTCGTTTGCGATAACCGCCGCGGCAATAAAGAGTAGCGCGCCCGCAACAAGTCCCGCGCGGAGCGAAAGAAAGGCGGCAAGCCGTTTCCTACGTGATTTTTTTATTACCTTTACATTATAACACGGCTTATCAAAAATTGCAAAAACTTTTTCAACATCTTTATCTTTGACGTAAAAAACGAGCTTAGCCCCGTCCTTTTTGACGGAGTAAGCCGCAACGCCCTCTTTTTTAAGCTTTTTCAAAGCCGCCTCGGTAGTGCAAATTATACTAATTCCCGTCAAGTCAGTCAATTTTGATTACCTTTATTTCACCTTTTATAAATATATCCTGCTCGAAGTATTTGCCTATTTCCATTTTTTCGCCCTCTAAGGTCAACGCGGTCTTTTTCAGAACGAGCGTGATTTTCTCGGGAGAGTACTCCTTAACGCTTCTCACGCTTTTAAAATAGCCGCCGAACGAGGGAATGACGGTAAAGGCTTTGGCGTCGTCCGCGCCGAGTTCGCCCAAAATCTGTTCCAAAAGTTTCATATAATAAAATATGAACTGCGCCGCCCCGATATTACAGCGTTTGCTCTTCCCCAACCGTCGGCAAACGCTCCCGCAATTCGACAAAATTCCTGTGATAAAATTCGTTATAATATCCGTATGGCTAAAAAATTACTTTTAACGAGCTTGAAAGGCGGCACGGGCGTAACCACCGTTGCGGTGGGGCTGGGGCTTGCGCTTGCGTCGGCGGGCGAGCGGACGCTTATCGTAGACGGCGATACGGTTACTGGCTGCGCGGAGATTGCGGGCGAGTGCCGCGACAACGTCGTCTATACCCTTGCCGATTACGAAAAGGGCGCGTGCAGGGCAAAGCAAACGCTTGTAGCCCACCCCAAGTGCGGCAACCTTTTATTTATGCCGTCGGTGAACCTGACGGACAGCTCTATATTTTCCCGCGCGGTCGGAGACGTGGACGGACTGTTCGACTACATACTGTGCGACAAGGCGGCGCAGGACTTGTGCGACGGTGCACTTATCGTAACCGAGCCGTTCACCCCCTCTATAAAGAGTGCGGACGTTTGCCGCTCACGGCTCACGGACGGAGGCTTGAACGAAATAGGGCTTATCGTCAACAGGCTTAGCGCGGCGGGGATATTGAACGGAGAAACAA
>JAIDRY010000071.1 GCA_029061465.1 Clostridia bacterium | reverse complement strand
AAGCGGCAAGTTCGGTAAATTCCTTGCCTGCCCCAACTACCCCGAGTGCTCGTCCATACTTCCCATCGACGCAAAGGCAACCGAAGAGAAGTGCACGGAGTGCGGCGCGAATATGCTGTTGAAGCACGGCAAATACGGCAAATATTTAGAGTGCCCCACGTGTGCGGCAAAGCGACCCTTCGTTTCCGAATCGGGCGAGGACGCGGAAAAGCTCGAGGGCAAGTGTCCCGAGTGCGGAAAGCCCATGCGCAGAATGCACTCCAAGTCGGGCAAGATATATTACGGCTGCACGGGCTACCCCGACTGCAAGTTCCTCTCGTGGGATATAGCCACGGGCGACAAGTGCCCCGTATGCGGCAAGTATCTCATAAAGCGCGGCGCAAAGATAAAGTGCTCTGATAAAGAGTGTAATTGCTCCGTAGACGTGCCGGAAGAAAATGGTTAAAATAATCGGCGCGGGGCTTGCCGGTTCGGAGGCGGCGTGTTACCTTGCCGACCGCGGCATTGACGTGGAGCTTTACGACATAAAGCCAAAGTCGTTTACACCCGCGCACTCGGATAAAAACTTTTGCGAATTAGTGTGTTCCAATTCGCTTAAAGGCAAGGACGCGTACTCGAACGCGTGCGGACTTTTAAAAGAGGAAATGCGCATTTTAGGCTCGGTTACTATGGAAGCCGCCGAGCACACTTCCATTCCTGCGGGCGGCGCGCTCGCGGTCGAGCGGGAGCAATTCGCAAAATACGTAACAGACAAAATCAAGAGCAACCCGCGCATAAAGGTTATCTGTGGAGAGGTTGAAAAGATACCCGAAGGCTACTGCATAATAGCGACGGGACCGCTGACTACGCAAAGCCTTTCCGAGGATATATCAAATATATGCGGCGGGCAACTGCATTTTTACGACGCGTCCGCGCCCGTCGTGTCGCGCGACAGTCTTGACTTCGAGCATTGCTTTTTCGGCGACAGATACGGCAAGGGCGGCGACGATTACGTCAACTGCCCGTTGAATAAGGAAGAGTACGAAAACTTCGTTAACGCGCTGATATCCGCGGAGAAAGCCGTATTGCACGACTTCGACAAGCGCGAGATATTCGAGGGCTGTATGCCCGTAGAGGTTATGGCGGCGAGAGGATTTGAAAGCCTGCGCTTTGCAAACCTCAAACCCGTCGGGCTGAAAGACAAGGACGACAACCGCTTTTACGCAGTGTTGCAGCTTAGAAAAGAGAATGCGGACGGCACGGCTTACAACCTCGTCGGCTGTCAGACCAACCTTAAATGGGGCGAACAAAAGCGCGTTTTTTCAATCATACCCGCACTCAAAAACGCAGAGTATTTGCGCTACGGCGTAATGCACCGCAACACGTTTATTGAAGCGCCTAAATGCCTGAATGCGGACTTTTCGTTAAAGACTAATCCAAAGGTTTTCTTTGCCGGGCAGATAACGGGCGTCGAGGGCTACGTCGAGAGCGCGGCAAGCGGGATACTCGCGGCAATGCATTTACTTAAAAAGCTTAACGGCGAATCGTCGGTTATTCCAGACAATACCACGGTTATGGGCGCGTTGTCGGCGCATATATCGGGGGCAAACGAAAACTATCAGCCTATGAACGCGAACTTCGGCATTTTAAAACCGCTTGAAAAAACCATACGCGACAAAAAAGAGCGCTACCGTGCGTTAGCCGAACGCGCTATCCAAAATATAAAAAAATATAAAAGTCAATTATAAAAAGGGAAGAAAAAATTATGACGGAATTTCACGCTACTACAATTTGCGCCGTAAAGAGAAACGGCGAAACGGCTATCGCGGGCGACGGACAGGTAACCATGGTCGAAAGCGTAATATTTAAAAACTCCGCGCAGAAGGTACGCAGAATTTACGGCGGCAAAGTCATTTTAGGCTTTGCGGGCTCGGTTTCAGACGCGTTCTCTTTAAGTGAAAAATTCGAGGGTATGCTCAACAAATTCTCGGGTAATTTAATGCGCTCCGCGGTAGAGCTTGCCGAGCTTTGGCGCTCGGACAAAGCCGTGAGAAAACTCGAAGCTTTGATGATAGTCGCGGACAAAGATACTATGCTGATTGTTTCGGGTACGGGCGAAGTGATAGAGCCTGACGACGGAATAGCGGCTATCGGCAGCGGCGGCAATTACGCCTTGGCGGCGGCAAGGGCGCTCTATCAGAACACGGATTTCACCGCGGCAGAGATTGCGAAAAAATCACTCAAAATCGCAAGCGAAATTTGCGTGTTCACAAACGACAATATCAAGTGTGAAGAAATTTAAGGAGAGGTTATGGACTTAACACCCAAACAAATCGTACACGAATTAAATAAGTATATCATAGGTCAGGACGAAGCGAAAAAGGCGGTTGCGATTGCACTTAGAAACCGTTACAGAAGAAGCTGTCTTTCCCCCGCCTTGCAGGACGAAATAACCCCTAAAAACATTATTATGAAGGGACCTACTGGCGTAGGTAAAACCGAAATCGCACGCCGACTTGCTAAGCTTGTCAAAGCTCCCTTTATAAAGGTTGAAGCAACCAAGTATACCGAGGTCGGCTACGTGGGGCGCGACGTCGAATCGATGGTGCGCGACCTTGCCGAATGCGCTATCCGCTTAGTCAAAGAGGAAAAGACGCAGGAAGTAAGCTACAAGGCTACGGCGGTTGCGGAAAGGCGCGTTGCCAAAGTGCTTGCGGAAATGAAGAAGGACGAGCGCGGCGAAACGGCAAAGCAAATCTTCGAGGATAAGCTGGTCGAGGATATCCACGCGGGCAAGTACGACAACACCGTTATAGAGATAGAAGTCAACGACACCCCTAAGCCTTTGGAGCTTTCCCCCGGCAGCGGTGCGGCAATAGATTTAGGTTCTATCTTCGGCGGAATGGGTTTGCCCGGCAGAAAGAAAAAACGCAAGATATCCGTGCGCGAGGCAATAAATTTAATAATGGCGGAGGAAGCCGACAAGCTTATAGACAACGACGCAGTAAACGCCGAGGCAATGAGAAGAGCCGAAAACGACGGCATTATCTTTATCGACGAAATAGATAAAATCGCGGGCAAGGGCAATCAGGGCGAGGACGTTTCGCGCGAGGGCGTTCAGCGCGATATTCTCCCTATCGTCGAGGGCTGTACGGTTATGACAAAGTACGGCCCCGTAAAGACTGACTATATTCTGTTCATAGCGGCGGGCGCTTTCCACGTTTCAAAGGTGGAGGATTTAATCCCCGAGCTTCAGGGCAGGTTCCCCATTCAGGTAGAGCTTAAAAGCCTTACCAAGCAGGATTTTGTCAATATCTTAACCCAGCCCGAAAACGCGATAACGACGCAGTACTCGGCGCTCCTTTCGGTCGACAATATCGACCTGCACTTCACACCCGACGCAATCGAGAAGATTGCCGAAATTTCTGAAGATATCAACACCACTTCGGAGGATATAGGCGCAAGACGGCTTCACACCGTTATGGAGTATCTTTTGGAAGATATATCTTTCAACGCCGGCGGCAACGACTATCCCGTTATCCCCGTCGAAGTCAACAGCAAATACGTTGAAGAGCATCTTGAAAACATTATTAAAAATCGTGACTTAAAGAAGTATGTGCTTTAAAAAGTTCACATAGTTTAAATTTTCAAAGGTAGAATATGATTAACATAGCAAAGGGAATGAAGGACGTACTGCCTTCGCAGTCGTATAAGTGGCAATATATAGAGGCTACGGCGAGGTCGGTTGCGCACGCTTTCGGGTTCAAAGAAATAAGAACGCCGGTGCTCGAGCATACCGAGCTCTTCCTGCGCGGCGTGGGTGATACCACCGATATCGTCAATAAGGAAATGTACACCTTCCTGGATAAGGGCAACCGTTCGGTTACCTTGAAGCCCGAGGGCACGGCAGGAGTTGCGCGCTCGTTTGTGGAAAACGGAATGGCTAACGAAGGACTACCTGCAAAGATGTATTACTTCTCGCCTGCGTTCAGATACGAACGTCCGCAGGCAGGAAGACTGAGAGAGCATCACCAGTTCGGCGTGGAGCTTTACGGCTCAGCAAGTCCGCAGGCGGACGCGGAGGTCATAACACTCGTAGATACTTTCTATAAGAGACTGGGACTCAAAAATGTAAAACTTCAAATCAATTCCATAGGCTGCGGAGAGTGCAGAAAGGCTTATTCAAACGCACTCAAAGAATATTTTAAACCTCACTTATCCGAGATGTGCGCGGATTGCAATTCGAGGTTTGAAAAGAATCCTATGCGTATGCTTGACTGCAAGGAAGAGAAGTGCAAAAGTATTACTAAAAACGCGCCGTCTATCACGGACTATCTGTGCGACGATTGCCGCGCTCATTTCAACGAAGTTCAAAAGCTCTTGAAAATAAGCGGAGTGCAGTTTGAAGTAAATCCCTCTATCGTGCGCGGACTTGACTATTACAGCCGCACCGTGTTCGAGTTTATATCGAACGCGGCAGGCGCGCAGGGCACGGTCTGCGGCGGTGGAAGATATGACACCCTCTTACAGCAGATAGGCGAAAAGCCTGTTCCTGCTGTCGGCTTCGGCGGAGGTATTGAAAGGCTTTTGATGGTAATGGAAGCCGAGGGCGTAACAATCCCCGAAAACAAAAAGACCCGTATATATGTGGCAGGTATGGACGAAAAAACGCGCGAATTCGCCTTTAAACTTGCAAATGCGCTCAGACAAAAAGGTGTAAGCGCGGAATGTGATTTAATGGAGCGCTCCGTAAAGGCGCAATTCAAGTACGCGGATAAATTGGGCGCGGAATATGTTGCGGTTATCGGCGAAAATGAGCTAAATAGCGGTGAAGTCAATTTAAAGAAAATGTCCGACGGCACGCAAGATACGGTTAAAATTGCCGATATTTACTCATACTTTAAAGGGGAGTAATTCCTGCATACATAAGGAGAAAACGATATGCAACAAATCAATACAGAAAAATTCGACGAACTTATAAAAGGTGATAAGCCCGTGGTGTGCGACTTTTTCGCAACCTGGTGCGGCCCCTGTAAAATGCTTGCGCCCGTTATGGACGATATGGAAGAAAAGTATTCCGACAAAGCCGTTTTCGTTAAAGTGGACGTTGACGACAATCCTGAGCTTTCAATCCGTTACGGCGTAATGTCTATTCCTTACGTTGCCGTGTTTAAGGGCGGCGAGCTTGCGGCAAAGTCGGTTGGCTATATAACCAACCCGGAAGCCGACGAATTTTTAAGTAAAAATATTTAAAACGTAATTACCGACGGTCAACGACCGTCGGTAATTTTTTAATCCTTAAATTTCATATCCTTAAATTCATAAGTTGCGTAGTAGTAATTTTCAATTAAATTGTCGTTTATTTTCCTTAGCAAAAAATGCAGTTCGTGGCAGTTTTCTTTTTTATACAGTTCTATATCTATCACGCAGGAATTTAAAATATCGGTTTCTTCTTCGATAATTTTCGCACCGCTGAAAACTACGGTATCATACTCGTCCAACGTTAAATATATATCACCGTCAACCTTTTCAACTTTGGTAATTTCCACTCCGTCAAACAAATACGGCAGGGAAGACGAGTAAGGGCGGGTTTTAAACTGTTCGTGAATAGTAAGTCCTTTTTCAGCCTGAATAGAAGCTTCGCTTTGCTTTTCGCAAATAGTCATAGCTTTATCGAATACGGGCTTAGCAAATTTAAGTATTTCTTTTTTAACTTCCTTTTCCGCATAGCCGAGCGCAAGCAATCTTTTGTCTTTGACAAGCTTTAAAATACCGTCGGGCAAATACGATATAACGCGCAACCTGTTCAGGTACTGAAACAAAAAATCGTTTTTGTACGTTTTTTCGTTTATTTCCGTGCCGTCCCCTAAAAAATCCAAATCCGTCTCAAACGTATCGGGAAG
>JAIDRY010000070.1 GCA_029061465.1 Clostridia bacterium | reverse complement strand
CCCGTATATTTATGTGATATTATGCTATCATAACTAAAACACTTCGTAAAACTATGGTTTTACGAAGTGTTAAAGATACTTTTTATACTCCCATTAAAATAAGGAAAGGAGTCCTCTTTTACAAAAATGGCGAACTATTACACTCAACGAAACAATAAAAATCTTGAAACTATCGAAAGGCTTCTTGATGAGCTGCCTTCATTTTGCTATGATTATTTCTTATCAATCGATAGCCTGACTTCAACTCTCACAAGATTAAACTATGCTCATGATTTGAGAATCTTTTTCTACTTCCTTCAAGAAAAAAAATTCCGCAACAAGAAATCAGTTGAAGAATTTACGCTTGACGATATCGAACAGGTAACAAGTAACGATATCGAATATTTTTTAAGCTTCCTCTCCCACTACTATTTTAACGGAAAAGAACATTCATGCAATGAGCGTGCCAAGGCGCGCAAGCTCTCATCCGTCCGCGCAATGTTCAAGTATTTTTTCAATAAAAATATGATAAACGTTGATAATGCGGCAAAGGTACATACGCCAAAGCTTCACGACAAACCAATAATCCGTTTAGATTCCGATGAGGTTTTCAGTATAATAAGCACTGCGGAAAGCGGTGACGGACTTTCTCCCCATCAACGCTTTTACCATGAAAAAACCAAGGTTCGCGATACCGCAATTCTTATGCTCTTTCTTGGCACAGGTATCCGTATCAGCGAGCTTGTCGGACTGAATAACGACGACTTAAATTTTAAAGATAATTCTTTTATCGTCACCAGAAAGGGCGGCAATAAAACAATTTTATATTTCGATGACGACGTTTCAGAAGCGCTACAGCGCTATATGGACTATAAAGAAAATAATTACGAGGATTTGAATGAGCCCACCGCCCTATTCATTTCAAATAATAAATGCAGAATATCGGTGCGTGCTGTTGAAAACCTTGTAGGAAAATACGCAAAAATAGTCTCTCCCCTTAAAAAAATTTCACCGCATAAATTGCGCTCAACTTACGGAACGCAGCTTTACCGTGCAACGGGCGATATTTACGTGGTGGCCGACGTTTTGGGGCATAAAGACGTAAACACAACGCGTAAGCACTATGCAGCAATAAGTGACGATAACCGCCGTGCCGTCGCGGGCAAAGTGAAATTAAAACCCGACGATGCGGACTAATCGTCCAGAATAATTTTATCTATCTTAATAACCGCATCATCGCGTATATCAAGGCATTTGCCGCAATTATCACAAATTTTATCCGGGTTTAAATCACATACATCACATTCACCGCAACCTATGCACTCCCTTTCGTAGAGAACATACTCCCTCTTTTCGATTTTCATAAATTTCCTCTGAAATATAATAATATTTTAGCAAACTTTTGTTTGATTTTTTGATTTTATTATGTTAAACTATATATG
>JAIDRY010000007.1 GCA_029061465.1 Clostridia bacterium | reverse complement strand
TTCCACAATAGCCATAACTAATTTAATATTGATTGTATTTGTAATGAAATATTTTTTGTTTAAAAACGTTAAAATTCATTTTAGCTTAATGTGCTATTAAGCGAAGAAAACGTTAATCTATACGGCGGTATTATATGGAACACAATGCAATTCAGCTTAATGAAAACGCTGAATATAAATTAATATGCCAAGGGAATACGGCGGAAGTTTTCTTGTACGACGAAACGAAAATACTAAAACTTTTCAGAAAAGATTTTCCGCTTGAAATAATCGTAGCCGAATTTGACGTTGCAAAGCAAATATCGTCGGATTTGGGATTTGTGCCCAAAGCATTTGAGTTAGTCGGGTATAAAAACCGATATGGTATTTTATATGAGAAAATTGACGGCAAGGATATGATTGCCGAAATGCTTAAAAATCCTTTCAAAGTGGGGGCTTATTCCAAAGCGTTGGCAAATACTCACGCAAAAGTACATAATTCAACGACTGATTTGAATTTGAATATAAAAGATAAATTATCGGATAATATCAACGCTACCGAAGACTTGTCGGGAGAGGAGAAAGAAAAAATAATATCGTATATCAGAACTTTGCCCGACGGAAACGCGCTTTGCCACTTCGACTTTCACCCCGGCAACGTTATGATAAAAAATAACGAATTTTACGTAATAGACTGGATGACCGCTTGCAACGGTAACGCCGCCGCGGACGTTGCAAGAACGTTTCTTCTTTTGCGCTACGGCGAATTGTTATACGCTAATTTCTTTGTAAAGTTAATCGCGCATATCGTTGAAAAGCATATAGGAAAAGTATATCTGCGCCGGTACAAAAAACTGACGGGTATTTCCGACGCGGAAATAAAACAATGGCTTTTACCGATAGCCGCCGCCCGCCTTATAGAATGGATACCGAAATCCGAAAAAAACAAACTGTTAAAGTTTGTCAGAAAAGAGTTAACCAAAATAAACTGAATACATTAAAAAAGAGCAGACGGTGTGTCTGCTCTTTTATCATTTTTTAATAACTGCTTTTTAAAAGCGAACGACCGAATTGTGCTTTTGCGCCCGAACCGTAAGCTGCGTCGTCAAGCCACTCTGCAAGTTTGTCTAACTCAATTGCGCAAACAGTATAGGGCTGTGTTCCGTCTTCCGTGTGCCAGTTGAAATATTCCGTTTTCAGAATAGATGTGGAGCTGTTTGTAAATCTACTGTCCGTATCGGACGAAGAACCCACGAAAACGGAGGAATTCTCACCCGCCTGATAACTGCAGTTTACAAGCTGATATCCGCCGTCTACCTTGGGCGAAGAGTTGCTGTCGTTATTCTTTAAAAGGGTTTCTATGCCCTTGAAAATGCAGTTTTCCGCTTTAAAGCTTCCGCCGTTGCCGCAGACTATGCCCTGCGACACAAGCGCACACTTCCAGCCTTTGTTTACGCTTGTAACAGCGCCCGCCGCATAGCCTTTAAGCTTTGAGCGGTATGAGTAATACTGTGAGCTGTCCACAATGCAGTTATAGGCAAATGCGTTTCCGCCGCGTATCTTGGGAAGCCTGTCTTCGAGGTTTGTAAATTTACAGTTTGAAAAGGAGATTTGCAGCTTTAAGTTGTACTCGTAATCTTCCTTATTGTTGCCGCTGTCGCCGCACAAAAATCCCTTTTTCTGCGGAATTGCTAATCCGTACAAAATATCTTCAAAGCTTGCGCCCTTATTTCTCAACGCGTCGTAGTAGGCATGCTGGGAAACGTAGTTCGCGTCGGCATTCTCTTTATGCGTCTGATAATCATCTTCAATTTGTTGCATCATTTTGTAGATATATCCGTCGGGGTCGTCGCTGCCCGCATTGAAGTTGCACCAGCTTATGTGCAGGCCGTTTTTGCCGTCTGCTCCGTATGGTGCGCGGAAATTAACTCCCGCGTTTGCGGTATAGTCGGGGTTGGAATAGTCTATCTGCCCGTCGTAAGATTTACCGAAAGAGCAGTGGTCAATCCAGACGTATCCGCAGAAAGCAATTTTAAAGTAAGCCCAGCCGTACCAGTCGTAATCGCCTATCTTGCCTGCGGTAGAATTTCCGTCTTCCCATTGCCACATTTCGTCGAATTGAAGATTTCTGAAAACTACGTTATTATCGCTTGTAAGCTTAAAGCCGCAGTGTGTGAGCTTTGCTCCGTTTTTGGAATATATCAAAAGATTTGAAATATTTTCAACCTTAATCTGCGACATTCCGTTTTCTAAAACCATATCCGAGGTGTACAGGTAAGGCGACAATTTATTAAGATTTTTTGCAAAATCGTCTACAATGCCGCTTGATTTAACCTCGCTGCTCAATTTGTAATAGCCTAAATTCAAGTCATTTTCAATCTCTATTACGTGAACTTTTCCCTCAAAATTGTCCTGCGTGTAGCCGTCGGCGGGCTGTTGAGTGTAGGTATTAGTATTTTCGTCCCACACGTTTTTATAATTGTATTTAGCGTCTTTAATTGCCGTGATAAATTCTTCCGCCGTCTTCACCTTGCGGTATGCGGAAGTGTTTTCGTAAACGGAAAAGTCGCCTATTTTGCCCTTGGCGTAACCGTCCGCAGATAGATTGATATCCAGCGGGGTAGGTTCTTCAACTTCGGGCGGCGTTACGGTAGGGTTGTCGTCGCCGGGCTTTTCGGGTTGTTCTATCGCGGGATTGTCGCCGTTCGGCTTTTCGTCATCGGATACCGAGCACCCGACTGCCGCAGTCAGTGAAAGCGCAACGGCAAGTATTCCTGATATTAATTTTTTCAAAGTAAAATCCCCCTTTGATTACGTTACACAATATAATTTATCACAATACCGCCGTTTAGTCAACGGTATTTTTTGCACGCTTATAAACTTGCAAAGCGGTGGAAATAGTGTTATAATCGCCCTATGAAGGTTGTGCTTGACGGACAACTAAATAAAAGAATTTGCGTTGCCGTGTCCGGCGGTAAGGATTCGATGGCGCTTTTGCACTATCTTTACACGCACTCCGCAGAATACGGCATAATCCTTTTCGCGCTCAACTGCGACCATAAGATAAGGGGAGAAGCCTCTGCGCGCGACTCGGCTTTCGTCAAAGACTGGTGCAATGCGCACGGCGTTCCGCTTTTATTTTTCGAGCGCGATGAAGTAGGAGACAATTCGGAGCAATTGGCACGCAACTGGCGGTTAAGCTGTTATGAGAAAGCTTTAATGAACGGTGCGGACG
>JAIDRY010000069.1 GCA_029061465.1 Clostridia bacterium | reverse complement strand
GGCATACCCGCCGTGCCCTGCGGTTCGCCGCCGTCGGAAAATCTTAAAAAATTACCTAATATATCGGGAATATATGCATAGCAATTGTGCGTTGCATCAGGATATTTTTTTTGAATTTCCGTAATAAACGAGCGCGCCTCTTCTTCGCTTTCAACATGGCGCGAAGTAGTTATAAATCGTGATTTTTCAATAATCTTTTCTACAACGCATTCGCCCTTTACGGAATAATACTTTTCAATCATTTTATTTTTATTTCAGATTGATTTTAACGTGAATTTTTTTGCCCTTATGAATGACGTCGCCATTGTTTATAAGTGTATTGATATCACTGACTTTGCTGTTACCCACGGACACGCCGCCTTGCTGAATTAATCTTCTTGCTTCGCCGTTAGACGCGCATATCCCTGCCGCAACGAGTACGTTTATGACCGTGGGGTTTTCAACAGAAATATCTTTTTCGGGAAGCTCTCCGCCTCCGCCGAACGCCGCCTTTGCCATTGCCTGTGCCTTGTCCGCCTTTTCTTCGCCATGGACAAGCTTTGTAAGCTCGTATGCAAGAATTTCTTTTTTCTCGTTTATACGTTCACTTGACCAATTGTCTATATCCCTTATTTTTTCAATAGGGATGAACGTAAGCATTTTTATGCATTTCATTACGTCGGCGTCGTCAATGTTGCGCCAGTATTGATAAAACTCATAGGGGCTCGTCTTGTTCTCGTCGAGCCAAACCGCACCCTTTGCGGTTTTGCCCATTTTCTTGCCCTCGCTGTTTAAAAGCAGAGTTATTGTCATTGCGTAAGCGTCCTTGCCGCTCTTCTTTCTGATAAGCTCGGTTCCCGCAAGCATATTGCTCCACTGGTCGTCGCCGCCGAACTGCATATTGCAGCCGTAAGTTTCGTTGAGGTGCCAGAAATCGTAAGCCTGCATAATCATATAGTTAAATTCGAGGAATGAAAGCCCCTTTTCCATGCGCTGTTTATAGCACTCGGCACGAAGCATATTGTTGACGGTAAAGCATGCGCCTACCTCGCGCAACAGGTCAATATAGTTTAAATCCAAAAGCCAGTCGGCGTTATTTACGATAAGCGCCTTATCCTTGCCGAATTCGATAAACCTTTCCATCTGCTTTTTAAAACACTGACAGTTGTGTTCGATAGTTTCCGGCGTGAGCATAGAACGCATATCCGTTCTGCCGGTAGGGTCGCCTATATAGCCCGTTCCGCCGCCCAAAAGCACGACGGGGCGGTTGCCTGCCATTTGCAACCTTTTCATAAGGCATAACGCCATAAAGTGCCCGACGTGTAGACTGTCTGCCGTAGGGTCGAAGCCGATATAAAATCTTGCTCCGCCCGCGTTTATAAGACTGCGAATTTCCGCCTCGTCGGTAACCTGCGCTATTAATCCTCTCTCTTTAAGTTCTTCGAAAATTTCCATTTTGTTCACCTTTTACTAAATTTTAACATTACAAGAAAAAATTTGCAATTAAAAAAGCGGCTTACCTTGTGGTTCACCGCTTTATTGCTTAAAAATTACACGGTTTTTCCCACGAAAAATTACGTATTGCAGTAATAGCAATACGAATATCCGTAAGATAAGCCGTTAATAATCGCAAAATTTTTCATACACTTAATATAGCATACCGCCTTTTTATTGTCAAGTTAATCAGTGAAGAAATCTTCTTTACTTAAATACTCCCGCGCCTTTTCTATTGCGCGCTTTTCTATGCGTGATATGTACGAGCGTGATATCCCGAGCTTTTTTGCAACCTCGCGTTGAGGAAGCGCTGCTCCGTCTTCTAAGCCGTAACGCATTGATAGGATGACGAACTCTCTGTCGCTTAAAAATTCTTTTAAGCTTGCGACGAATTTTTCACGCTGTATACTTTTTTCCACCTGTGCAAATACGCTCTCCTCCTTTTCGGACAAAAGGTCGATGAGCGTAAGCTCGTTTCCGTCCTTATCCGTGCCTACGGGGTCAGTGAGAGAAACGGTATTTTTGTGCTTTTTGCCCGAACGAAGCAGCATTAAAATTTCGTTTTCAATGCACCTTGCCGTATAAGTTGCAAGCTGTGTTCCCTTTCCCTCGCGGTAGGTGTTAATAGCTTTTATTAGCCCTATCGAACCGACGGACAGCAAATCGTCCGTTTCCGCAGAGCCTGTATATTTTTTTACCACGTGCGCGACGAGACGCATATTGTGCTTAATTAAAATTTCCTTTGCCTCTTTATCACCGGCGCGCGCCAAGTCGAGATACTTTTTTTCGTCCTCTGCCGAAAGCGGTTTCGGAAACGTGCCTTTATTTTGTATCAGCCCCGTGAATAAAAATATTTTGCCAAACAGTACGCTTAATAAATCAAAAAACATATGCCATCACTCCTCTTGATAGCATATGTTTTCGACAGTTTGTACTATTCTTTTTAATTTTTAAAAATACGTATGCAACCGATAATTGCGCCATAGTTGGTGGACGCAACTGAATTTTTATGTTAATATTAAACCACAAAACAGGAGAACAGATATGAATATTAACTTGTTGACCGAAAATGATACAACAGTTTTTGCGGAATCCCCATTTATAATAGGTAGCATTATTTATGCCATTATAGTCATTATAGGTATTGCAGTACTTGCCGTTTTTGTTTGGCTTATCGTTTTGTTAATAAAGGCCCTGCAAAGGTACTTAAAATCTTCCGATATAAGGGCAGAAAAAGCAAACACTTGTAAGACACTGGGAGAAGCTCTTAAAGAACAGCGGATAGCGTGCAAT
>JAIDRY010000068.1 GCA_029061465.1 Clostridia bacterium | reverse complement strand
AAACTGCCTTTCCAAAACACCTTTTATTTCTTTCAGTTTGCGCGAAACGGTGCTTTGGTCAATGCCGAGTTCCTCTGCCGTTTCGGACTGAGAATAACCCCACTCTAACATATAGCGATAAATTGCTTTGTGTTCATCCGAATAGTCTGCAATCGCCGCTTCGCGATCTAGCCATTCGCAGATTTCGTCTTCACAGGTGTAAGATTTTTTATCGGGATAGTTCCACCACGGGTCGTAGTCGGCATCGTCTTCCATATCTTCATAGTCATTATGATAGATGGGAAAATTTGTGCGGTGGCGGTACTGTCTGCGATCATTCAGGTATTCACTTTTGTCTTTCTTTTTCAGCGCTTTGTATACTCTGGGAGACACTTCATATTTTTCTATTTTGTTACCAATGGGATAGTAGTATGTAAACTTTCCGCAGACAGGCTTCTTTTGTTTTTTGCGGTTAAAATAGTATGCAGGAATGTGCGGATTAATCAAATCAATAGCTACCTCCTTGTCAGTTTTAGGCTTTTATTATTACATATTAAATATGACAGATATAGACATATATTAAAAATTTTTTAAAGAAACTTCATACTTGCTTATAGGCGGTAGAAATGCTAATGTCCTTATTAATTTGGCTATTGTTACAGAAAATAAAATTCTGTTTGGTACCGTGTAAATAACGAGTAAACTGGACAACATTAGGGCATAAAAAAACGCAAGTTGAGCCATCCGCTTGACTTGCGTTAATTTTTTTAAATCGTTGCCACCCTGAACTATTTTTGCTATAATTATATTGAACGGAAAGCGAGGAGAGCGAACATTGAAGATATTGGTTACAGGCGGCACTGTTTTCGTAAGCAAATACATTTCCGAATATTTTACAAACAAAGGTAACGAAGTTTATGTTCTAAACCGCAATACAAAACCGCAAGTTGAAAATGTAAATCTCATCAAGTGTAATCGCAAGGAAATTGATGGTCAGTTAAATGGCTTACATTTTGACACGGTGATAGACGTAACCGCCTACACCGCCGAAGACGTAAACACGCTTCTCGACAGCCTTGAAAGTTTTGACAATTACGTCATGATAAGTTCGAGCGCTGTCTATCCCGAAACGTTGAAAATCCCTTTTAAAGAAAGTGATATGCGCGATAAAAATAAGTTCTGGGGCGATTACGGTACAAATAAAATAGCCGCCGAAAACGCTCTAATAAAGAGATTTCCCGACGCCTACGTTTTAAGACCTCCGTATTTATACGGCGAATATAATAATATCTATCGCGAAGCGTTTGTGTTCGACTGCGCCGAAAGAAATATGCCGTTCTATTTGCCGAAAGACGGTTCTATGCCGCTGCAATTTTTCCACGTTGAAGATTTGTGCCGCTTTATAGAGCGTATCCTCGAATTACAACCTGTACAGAAAATTTTCAATGTCGGAAACAGTCCTGTAACGGTTAAAGAGTGGGTGGATTATTGTTATTGTGCCGTCGGAAAAATTCCGACTTATATAAATGTTACCGCAGAAACAGAGCAGCGGAACTACTTTCCGTTCTATGACTACGGTTATGTTCTTAACGTGACGGCACAAAACGAAATTATGCCTGAATTATTGCCTTTGAATATTGGTCTGTCGCGTGCCTATGAATGGTATAAAGAGCATAAAAGCGAAGTAAGGACAAAAAATTATTTCGAGTTTATCGAACGGAATTTAAAATAAAATTATTCCAGATACATTATTTCTTTATTGCGGCTTTTTGCATATTCAATTTCTTCCGCAACCGATTTGCCGATATATCCGCCAATGTTTACTACAAATATTGCGTCGGATATATCGATTTTTTTATAATGCGCCTTTACGACATTTTGCAGTTCGCTATCGCTTAATACTTTCCCGTCGCAGTTATAAACAGGCTGAATAACGCAATAGCCTTTGTCCGTTTCAAGCTCTGTTGCAATTCTCATAATGTCGTTGGAAAACCGCATGCTTCCGCAAATCGTGATAACTTTTAAACTCATTATATTTCCACCAACCTGTTGCCTTTAAAGTAATAAATATTCTCTTTTTTAAAGCCGTACTTCGACCCGCTAACTGCAATATGCGGTTCAAACGTAAAACAATTTACACTGCCGAGAGGTGCTTTGTTGCCTTTTTCGATATAAATTCTATCGTTTTTATCCGTTACGATAGAGTGCCCCAGATTGCCTAAAAAATCTAAATTTATATAGCCGTTAGCTGTAATAAATTCGTTTATATGTGAGTACAGTTCCTCGAAAGTCGTTTCGGGAGTGGCAAACGTTAACAATTCGGCGTGCAATTTATCTTCCATAAGCAAGCCGTCTTTCCATTCGGCGTTGCTTATTTTATTTATATCGTTTACGACAACGCCGTTTTCAATAATGACTGTCCTTGCATAGTCGCCCCAAACGTTGCCGACCTGCGGACTTAAATCAACCGTAATAATATCGTTTTCTTTTATAATACGGTTTGCGGTTTGATAGTGTTTGCCCGAAACGGAGAGAGTTGTTTCATCGCCCGAAAAAATGAATGCGCCGATATCCCAATACCAAAAGGAAGTAGCCCCAAGGGCAACATTTTATTTTCGGCAAGCTGCCTCAATTCGGGCAATCTCATTCCGACCTTTATCTGCGATTTTATAAATGCCATTGTTTGCTTAGCAATATTCTGAACTTCAAAATTATTCATAAAATGTTTTTAATTTTTTCTAATAGCCTTGTCAAAAGTTTCAGTGGTAGCAGTACTCGTATTTATTCCAAAACAAAAAAGTAGCTTATTAACTATTTAATTGATAATAAAGTTCAAAATGGTCTGTGGTGCGGTTATAGTATTGCTCTTGTAATTGTTCAATATCTTTTTCCGTTTTTTTGATTATATCAATGCCATTTATTTGTTCTTCCACATTCAGACTTTCGCACAAAATCTTATAAGTATGAAAAATTGTATAATAAAGCATAAGCGAAATTTCAAAATAATGTAATAAAGGGTATCTAGAAATAATTACACTTCCATGAGTAAAGCTGTGGCACATTTTGTAAAGGACTTCTATATTTTCAAGTGTAGTTATCTGATCTTCGTCACATTTAGTTTTTAGGTAGGAAATTATACCGTTTATTGAGTAGGGGCGCATACCACCTAAATGATAGTCGTTTACTTTATCTAGCCAGCCATAATGTAAAAAATCAATTTTATTTTTGCAACCCACATTAGAGCGATTATTATATAAATTTTCAAATTCTTTCGGATATTTTTCCCCACAACATGATTTTCGCATATCATAGTCCGTGAATTTTGAATATGTATCTACTGCGGCGGGACAATTAAGCAAGCATAGCAATTTTAAATATATCTCTGTTATTCCTCGACAGATAGGGTAGGCACTATCTAAAAAGTTGTCTTCAAGAAGTGTCAAAGCGGCTAATCCTTTATTTGCTATTGCGGCAATAATAAAGTCAAAATCGCTTCTTTGTTTGGGAGAAGACAGCAATTCTTTCATTCTTATACATAAAACAAATAGATTATAAGGCGTATGAAAAAATAAGAACTCGTCGCCTCTTAAAATTGCTTGCTTACGAAAGAATATGCTACCGTAATGCCGTAACTTAATATTAGTCAACACTTCATTTGCCAATAAACTTTTATATTCAGAGCTTTTTTCTTTTTCTAATCTATCTTCCTCAGTTTTAAAAATCAAATTTGAACGGTGTAAGCCAACTATATGACGACAAATATCAAACTCTAACATTTCTAAACCTGTCGATACCATTTTTTCATTGGTTATATTGAAGTCATATAATTTATAAACATCTTCACCTAATAAATTTAAAACTTTATATTTCATCTCGGTGAGAAAATTACCTTTGATTTTACCGCTAAATATTCGACGTAAAGATCTATCTGCCTCTTTCCTAAACGCATCTAAAGATTTTTGAAATTGAATAAAGTCATTCATAGTTTTATCTCCAAAGCGTTTATATTATAACACTTAAAATGTTATTGCACAACCACAAAAGCCGCTCAAAAATTTATGTATGGTTTCGGTGTGATTTCATACTTGCTTATAGGCAGTGGAAATGCTATAATGGTCAGGAGGATTTTTATGGTTGGCGTTTATTTCAGCGGAACGGGTAATACGGAATATTGTATAGAAAAGTTTTTGAAGGCTCTTGACGGGGAAGCGGAGGCTTTGCCGATAGAAAACCCTGCGGCAATAGAGGCGGTCAAAAATGCGGACGAAATTGTTTTTGCATATCCCGTGTACTATTCAAATCTGCCGAAAATCGTCAGGGACTATATTTGCAATAACGCCGACATATGGCGGAGTAAACGCGTTTTCATTATTGCGACTATGGGCTTGTTCAGCGGCGACGGCACAGGTTGTTCGGCAAGACTGTTTAAAAAGTACGGAGCAAAAGTTGTCGGCGGTCTGCATCTGAAAATGCCCGACTGTATCGGCGACGTCAAACTGCTGAAAAAACCGCTCGATAAAAACCGTGAACTGATTAAGCAAGCGGACGATAAAATCATTAAAGCCGCAGATAAAATCAAGCGCGGAAAATACCCGAAAGAGGGCTTGGGCTTTTTCTATCACGTTGCGGGTCTGTTCGGACAGAGATTGTATTTCCCCAATAAAACCAAAAAGTACTATGACAATGTAAAGGCGGACGGAAGCAAGTGCGTTGCTTGCGGTCTGTGCGCTTCGGTCTGCCCGATGAAAAATATCCACGTAGAGAGTGGCAAGGTTACGTTTAACGGTAAGTGCACAATGTGCTACCGCTGCTTCTCGAACTGTCCGCAAAAGGCGATAACCATAATCGGCAAGCAAGTTTACGAGCAAAGCAAAATAGAAAAATATTTGGACGACGAGGGGAAACAATGACTGCCGATGAAATTATAAACTACTGCCTGGAAAATCTGGATGGCGTTATGTTAGTGAACAGTTGGGGCGAGAGAGGAATTTTCTACAACCCCGAAAACAAACTGAAACGCGGAGTTTATATACTTACCGTTAAGGAGAAAGACGGTGAAAATGACAGCTCGTCAAACTTGAAAAGAGAGGGGATATACCGCGTCAATCTCGGCGTGCGCAAGCAGACTTTTTTGAATTTGTTCGGACATATTCCAGCGCGCCCGCCCAAAGGCGGTATCGTGGATATGGATTTCGACTTTACCGAAACGGATAAAATTATGCCGCATCCCGTTTATGGCTGGATGAGTTGGCTGTGCTGTCTTAACCCTTCCGCCGAAACGATTGAAAAATTGAAACCGTTGATTGCGGAAGCTCACGCCTACGCAAAGGAAAAGTTTGAAAAGAGGAAGATATGAACGAAATTTTGACGTTTGCCGATAGAGAGGAATTCAGAAAGTGGCTTTCAGAAAACTGTAAGTTAAGCAAGGGCGTTTGGCTACTGTTCGGAAAGAGCGGCGGTCCGAAAACTATAAAGGCGGAAGAGGCGCTTGAAGAAGCTCTGTGCTTCGGCTGGATAGACGGACAGATGCAGAGCCTTGACGACAAAACTTATAAGAAATATTTTGCCGAGCGCAAGGCAAAAAGCAAGTGGTCGGATAAAAATAAAGCGTTGGTCAAGAGCCTCGAAGAGCGCGGACTTATGACCGACTTCGGCAGAGAAAAGATAGAGGAAGCCAAGAAGAACGGTCAGTGGGACGCACTCGATTTAATGGCTCTTGGCGAGGATGCAGTTGCCGTTCTTGCCGCATTGCTTCAGGAATATGAGCCCGCCAACACCAATTTTCAGGCTATGCCGCCGTCGGTAAAGAAAACTTATGCCCGTGCATACTTCGACGCAAAGACGGACGCGGGCAAGCAAAAACGGCTTGCGTGGATAGTGGACAGGCTTAACAAAAACTTAAGACCTATGTAACGAGGAATAGAATATGACAGACTTAACGACAATGATGAATATCGGGAAGGAGATGGCAAGCAAGCTAAAAAGCATTGAAATAGATTGCGCGGAAAAGCTTATCAAAGTTGGCTCGAAAGAGGCGTTCTTCAGATTGAAAGCCAAATATCCGCAGGTATGTTTGGTGCACTTGTACACGCTGGAAGGGGCAATTCAAAACGTGGAATTCAACTGCCTTTCTGAAGAAACTAAGACGGATTTGAAAGCGTTTAGCGACAGCTTGAAATAGGAGGAAGATTACCAATGAAAAAACTTATTGCATATTGTGGGCTCGATTGCGAGAAGTGCGACGCGCGGGCGGCTACGCTCAACAACGACAATGCGCTGAGGGAAAAGGTTGCAAAGCTTTGGAGTGAAATGAATGGCGTCGAAATCACCGCCGAAATGATAAATTGCGAGGGTTGCCGCGCGGACGGAGTAAAAACGCCTTTCTGCGACAGTTTGTGCCCGATAAGGCAATGTGCGCTTGGCAAGGCGTATGAAACTTGCGGAAATTGCTCGGAGATGGATAACTGCCGGACTGTCGGTATGGTTATATCCAACAATGCCGAAGCGGCGGCAAATCTTAAAAAGAAGTAATAAAAGCATAAGATACATACGGCGCGGAAAGCGGTGAAAGCGGCTCTCCGCGCCTTTAATTTTACCGTCGAAAAACCTATGAAAAATGGGACAAAAATGATTGCCTAAGCAGGATAAGGAAAATGCCACAATATGACATTTTCGACCCGCTCGCTTCGCTCGCTCTAAACAAGCGGGAAACCCGCTTTTCTTGAAATGTAAAATCTTAGTAAGTATGTAGGTTTGCCTACCTAAAACGATGCGTATGGATTGATAAAATAAATTATGTAGAAATATCTATGTAGGAGTAATTACGTATGAACGTTAGTCAAGCTGTAGCTAAAAGAATTGAGATGTTGCTTAAAGAACGCAACATGACTCAGTACCGTTTAGAGCAGAAGTCAGGTGTTCTCCACGGAAGTTTAGCATGCATTATGAATGGAAGGAATAAGACGGTTACCCTGAGTACCGTGTATATGATTGCTAAGGGTTTTGACATGACCATAGTAGAATTCCTTAACCATGACATTTTTTTATCAGATGAAATTGAATTTGAGTGAGGTGGAAAGCAGATGAATCGTGGTGATGTTATAAGTTATAATCAAATGACAATGGAAGAGGAGTTCTCTATTCAGCGTGGTATGAATTACACTGTTAGCAACAAAGGTTACGGCATCATTTTAATGAGTGTTCGTAGCGATGCTCCATATGAGGACCGGTTTGAAGACAACGGTACAACCATTATTTATGAGGGGCACGATGTCCAAGCGAACTATTGTCCGAAAGGCAAAGCCCCGAAACAAATGGACCAACCAATGAAGCTTCCGTCTGGAATTTTGACTGAGAATGGCAAGTTTTATCAGTCGGTGCTTAATTTTAAATCAACCGGCTTTGCCAAAACTATTAAAGTCTATGAGAAGATTAAAAGCGGTATTTGGGTGTACAATGGCTATTTCCGTTTAATCGATGCATGGATTGAAAAGTCCGGTGTTCGTAATGTTTTCAAGTTTAAGCTTGAGATGATAGATGAGGAGATTGACGCCAAAGTTGCGGATAAACCAACTGTTTTAGAGTTGGAACACAATAGGCTTATACCCACGCAAGTGAAGGTTGAGGTATGGAAACGAGATAAAGGCAGATGTGTAAAGTGCGGGTCAAATGTAAACCTGCACTACGACCATATCATTCCATTTTCAAAGGGAGGCGCGTCTACGACAGCGGCAAACATTCAGCTTTTGTGCGCGAAATGTAACCTTAGAAAACACGACAATATTGAGTGAATAGAAGTTTAATAGCCGGCAGAATTGGTATGTCGGCTATTTTACTTTTATAAGATTATTGTTACATAATAATTATATCACTGCAGTGATATAACATTGACTTACAACGAGTTGTTTGATATAATATTTCTATGAAGGTTAATGTTCATCTTAACACAAATTTAAAACGCATAAGAACGAGTAAAGGCTATTCTCAAAAGCAGCTTGCCGAGTTGTCCGGTGTGAGTCTGCGTTCGATTCAGATGTACGAACAACGGCAGAAGGACATAAATAAAGCTCAGTCCGATTCTCTTTTTCGCTTGGCAAAAGCTCTCGGCTGCACAATGGAAGATTTGTTGGAAAATTGCGTAAAAAGTCGAATGTGACGAAGTCTTATATATAAAGGAGAAACAATGAAAATTTTACATTGTGCTGATATACATCTCGGTTCTAAAATGGAATCCAAATTCCCGAAAGAGAAATCTGACGAGAGGAAGCGCGAACTACGCGCTGCAATGAGCCGTATGGTGGAATACGCAAAAAGGAACGATATAAATGTCATTATTTTAGCGGGTGATATATTTGATTCAGACCGCCCTTTAAAGAAGGACAAAGAGTTTTTTTACAGTGTGGTGAGAAATACTCCCGAGATAGACTTCTTGTATCTTCGCGGTAACCACGACACGTTGGAATCTTACACTGAATACGGCTTGGAAAACTTGAAAACTTTCTCTGACATATGGACTTCGTACGACTATGGCGACGCGGTTATTACGGGTTTAGAAATCACCGACAATAACGCGCTCTCAATGTATTCTTCACTAAGCCTTGAAAAGGGGAGAAACAATATCGTCGTATTGCACGGACAGACGGGCAATTCAAGCGGCGTATGCAAAATTCGGCTATCCAAACTGCGCAATAAAAACGTCGATTACCTTGCATTGGGACACATACATACCTTTTCTTCTGGCAAGATTGACGAGCGCGGACAATACGCATACTCGGGCTGTTTAGAGGGGCGCGGATTCGACGAGTTCGGGCAGAAAGGCTTTGTCGAAATTATCGCCGACGAAAAAATCACGTTTAACTTCGTACCGAACTGTTCGAGAGTATTCGAAGAAATTACCGTCGATTTAAGTGATACCGAGGATTTGTTTACCGCCTGTCAGAAGGTGCAGAGTTTTATAAAGTGCAAGCCCTCCGATATCGTCAGAGTCAATCTGTCGGGCGAAGTTGCTTTCGATACCGAAGGATTGGACAAGGAGATAGAAAAGCAGCTCGAGCATAAGTACTACTTTATCTCCGTAAAGAATGCAACTTACGTGAAATACGACGCCGCTTCCGTTGAAGGCGACGTTTCGTTGCGAGGCGAATTTATAAGGGCGGTTTTACAGAGCGATTATTCCGAAGAGGACAAAAACGCCATTATATCCTGCGGATTAAAGGCGTTACGCGGAGGCGAGGTCGAATAATGAAACTCATAAAGTGCCATATTGAAAATTTCGGGAAGCTGAGCAATTCAGACTATGACTTCACTGCCGGATTAACCGGATTTTGCGAGCACAACGGGTTTGGTAAAACCACGCTTGCCGCATTTATAAAAGCAATGTTTTTCGGTTTGCCCTCGGTGAGAATAAACGCGAAAGAGTTCAACGACCGCAAACATTTCTATCCGTTCTCGGGTGGTAAGTTCGGCGGAAATATAACGTTTGAAACGGGAGGCGATACATACAGAATAGAGCGGTTTTTCGGCAAGAAGAGCGATACTGACGACGAGTTGACCGTCTACCGTAACAACAAAATTTTTCACGGCTTTGGCGGCGACGTGGGTAAAGCCGTTTTCGGAGTCGATAAGGAGTCTTTCGAAAGAACGGTTTTTATCACCTCCGATGCGTTTGATTTCAGCGCCACAAACGGCATGTGCGCCAAGCTTAACTGCTTCGTTGAGAATTCGGACGGCGATACTGCGTTTGAAAACGTTATCGGCAAACTTGAAAGAGCTAGAAAGGATTTAAAGGCGGGCAAGGGTAACAACGATTTAATCAGCCGTACAAATCAAGCCATATTCGATATAAAGAGCGAAATAGTTAATCTTGAAAGCATCGCAAAAAATCTGGACGACAGCTATATCCAAAAGAACGGACTGGAACAGAAAATTTTGCACGACGAAGCTCGGCTTGAAGAGATTAAAAGCACCAATCTGATATTAGAGCGTTGGGAAAAATACGACGCAATGTCGGCAAGTGAAACGGAAACAGAAAACAGTTTGAAGGAGTGGCAAACGGCATACCCGTACGGATTGCCCAGTGAGTCTGAAAATTTATCGTTAAAAAATTACGCAAGGCAGCTAACTTTGTTAGGCGGCGCGCAGACCGCAACGGTTTTCGATGAAGAGAAACAGGAAAGGTTACGGGAGCTGACGGAAATTTTTGCGGAAGGCGTTCCCGACGAACAGTACTTAAAGTCGCTTCGTTACGATTTGGACGAAATTAAGAGTATCGGCGTTCAGACGAGCAGTTTGACGGAGGCGGATAACGGTCAGAGATTTAGCAATTTACAGCAAAAATTTTCGGGTAAAATTCCGTCCGAAAAGCAGCTTGCCGAGCTTGAAACCAAAATTGACAAATATCGAAATCTTGATAATCGACGCAAGGCGCAGGCAAGTATTGCCGTACCGACAAATGCGCCGAAAAAAAACAACACGCTTTTTATCGTGCTCCTGGTTTTGTTTGCGGCGGTTGCCGCGGCGGGGATTGCTTTAGTTTTTGTAAACTTATTTGTCGGCGCCGCGCTCTTGGCGGCAGGGGCAATTGCGGCGGTTATTGACGCCGTTTTGTGGAAAGTTAAGGGTTCGGCTTCTCCGCAAGGCGCGGTAATTATAGACCAAGCCGCGGTAGACGCGCAGGCGGAGTTGCAACAAATAGAAAGCGCCGTTCGAGAATTTTTGGTTACGTACGGCTATTACAGTCAGAACGGCGTTGTGTTCGATTTCGAAATGCTTAAAAAGGATTTGACCGAGTACTTGCAATACCAAGAGGAAGCGTTGCAAAAGCAAGACAAGATCAATGATTTAAAGACAAGAAAAAGGGAATTGACAGTAAAGGTTTACGGGATATTCGATCAATACGGCGTTGCGTGCGACGATTTACAAAGTGCGTACGTTGCTCTGTGCAATCTGATATCCGAGTTTAGAGGTTTACAAGCCGACAGCGCAAAGGCAGAAAAAGGTGCGGTAGATACACAGCAGCAGATAGACGGGTTATATACGTCTATAAAAACGATATTTGATAAGTATAAAATAAAATTATCGGACAACGTTTTCGAACAGATTGAGGAAATAGCGAAAGCAAGCGAGGAGACGTCGAGGCTAAACGTTGAGCTGAAAAAGATTAAATCGGAAATGTCAGAGTATGCGGCGAAATATAATCTTACATATCGTCCGACGGCGGATATAGTTGATTTTACGCAGCTTTCGGAACAGATTAAGGCAGATCGCAATTTACTGGCAATTTTGGACGGACAAATTTCTTCCGACGAAGCAATGATTGAAAATCTAGACGATAAGTACGGCGAGCTTGAAGTTTTGGAAGAAAAGCTCAAAGATTATAAAAGGCGGCATTACGTGCTCTCCGAGACGGAAAAAATGATTAAGAAAGCCGACCAGAATTTAAAGGATAGGTACGTTGCGCCCGTTAAAAATATTTTCTTAAAGTATGCGGACGTGATAGAGGAAACGCTGGGTGAAAGAATAACGATAGATCAGGATTTCAACATAATGTTTGAGCATAGCGGGGAAATCCACAGCGAAAAACATTTTAGCTCGGGGCTGAGAAGCATTTGCGCCCTGTGTATGCGTTTGGCGTTTGTGGACAATATGTACGGCAAAGACAAACCATTCATTATTATGGACGACCCGTTCGTATTTTTGGACGAGAAGCATATGCAAAACACTACCAGAGTAATTAAAGAGTTAGCAAAAGATAACCAGATTATTTATTTCTGCTGTCACGACAGCCGAAATATCAGCGCATAAGCCCTATGATGATAAGGAAGTTACCGAATTATTTACATTGTCAGTAGCTCTCGGCTGCACAATGGAAGATTTGTTGGAAGAATAGCGTTGTCGAATAATGTCACAAAATCGGCAAAAAATATGTCTTTAAGATTAAGGGGTTTTTGAATTATGGAGCCGGTTGTTGAGGTAGTTTTAGTAAAATATTTAAAAAGAGGCAATAAAAATGAATGATATTGTGATATATACAATCGGATATACAGGGTTTACTCGTGATGAGATGTTACAAGAATTAATTAATAGAAATATTAACGCTTTAATAGATGTTAGATCCTCCCCGTTTTCAGAGCGATATCCAGATTATAACAAAGTTGAATTTGCAGAGTTCTTAAAATTAAATGGAATTGTCTATAGAAACTATTCCGTTGAATTTGGCGCTAGGCAAGACGCCCCTGAATATTACACAAGCGACGGATATCTTGACTTTAATAAATTTGCCGCATCGAAGAAATTCATTGACGGAGTTAATAAAATAATATCTAGCGCTCAACAAAACTATAAGTTCGTTTTGATGTGTGCGGAAAAAGACCCTATTACTTGTCATAGAACGATACTCGTTGCTAAAGCGTTTTATGAGCGTGGGTGCCATATTATTCATATTTTACCTAATCATAAAGAGAAAACTCAGAAAGATATTGAGCGAGAGTTGCTTGACAAATACTTCCCGAGGAGAGATCAGATAAGTTTTGATGACATGAATAGCTTTACTTCCGAAGAAGAATATATCTCAAAAGCATATACTGAACAAGCCAAAAAAATCGCATATAGAAAGGAGGACGAATAAATGAATTTGTTTACTATAGGATTTGCTCAAAAAACGGCGGCGGAGTTTTTTAGAAAGATATCAGACAATAAAATTGATCTATTGATAGATATTAGGCTCAACAATAAATCACAATTAGCGGGTTTTACAAAAGGCGAGGACTTAGAGTATTTTTTAAAAACAATATGTAATTGTGATTATCAGCATCTGTTAGAGTTTGCGCCTACGAAAGAAATTTTAGACGATTACAGGAATAAGAAAATAAGCTGGATAGGATATGAAGACAGATTCCTCCCTTTAATTGAGTCGCGCAAGTGCGTTATAGGTTTTAACGAGCGTTTTAAAAACTATAATAATATCTGTTTGTTATGCAGTGAGCCTAAAGCAAATCTTTGCCATAGAAGGTTGGTCGCAGAAGCTATTGCAAAATACAATGAGGGAGTAGTGATAAAGCATATATAGTAAGGAATTCATATGATTATACAAGAGATAACGGCGATAATATTGACAAAATCTGCAAAACATCGTAACTATTGCGTTGCAGGGATTGATTGTAGTACAGGCAAATTTGTTCGTTTTGTCTCAGAAGATGAAGTGACGGACGGAGCATTGACGGGAAGTGACTTGAAATATTGGAATGGAGACTTCCAAGCGGTTCCATTACATTTAGTTAAAGTAAAAGTAAAAGCACATTTAAAAGGTATTCATCAAACCGAGAATTATTTGATTGATAGAAGTCAAAAATGGACTTTTATTAGAAAAGTTTCCTTAGCGGATGTTCTTGAGTTGCATGCTCCTGAGATACATAAGAATATCTTTGGCAATGATAAAGAGTTTGCCTTCTCTTTTAATTTGATCAATATTGATTATTCTTTAATGCTTATAAGTGTAAATAATTTAAAACTTTATACCGATACCGACAGCGGCAAAACTAAAGCAGCTTTTGACTACAACAATAAACACTATACAAATTTTTCGGTAACTGATAATAAATTTTTTAATTTTGAAGAGGATGAATTTTTTCAAGCGTTTTTAGTTATAAGTATTTCTGATAAAGCAGTTCCTGCAGGGATGCACTATAAATTTATAGCAAAAATATTTGCGTAGAAGGCGCGATTTTATATGGAAAAAGTTGTTGAAGTAGTCGCGGCATTGATATGGGATAAGGAAAAGTTTTTGATTTGCCAAAGACCTGCAAATAAGGCGAGAGGGCTGTTGTGGGAATTTGTTGGCGGCAAGGTGGAGCAAGGCGAAACTAAGGAGCAAGCGCTTATACGTGAGTGTCAAGAGGAGCTTGCAATTACAGTTGAGCCGCATGAAGTTTTTACGGAAGTAACGCACGAGTACCCTGATATAACGGTACATTTGACTTTGTTTAACTGCACTATATCCCGTGGGCAACCAAAACTTTTAGAGCACAACGATATGAATTGGATTACCTCCGCGGAGATTCCGAACTATGAGTTCTGTCCCGCGGATGAAGAGATTTTGAAGAAAATTATTGAAGCAGTATAGATAGTTGGTCAATAAAGTACTAAGGAGAAACCATGTCGGATTATAAATCAGCATCTGGCAGTCAGGCGGAAGACTTGTTCATTGAAATATTTGCCGATACTTTCGGTGCAGAAAAGGCGGGATATTTGTATTCGCAATACCCCTTTTATGACATATACCAAAATGCTCGGTTTGCTGATTTTGTTTGCGAAAGTGGCGCGAAACGAATTGCCGTAGAAATTGATGACGAAGCCTCTCACAATCCCAGACTTGTTTCGAAAGATAAATTTACCGATGACCTGCTAAAGCAAAACAGTATGGTACATTTGGGTTGGGATGTTTACCGCTGGACAGTGCGTC
>JAIDRY010000067.1 GCA_029061465.1 Clostridia bacterium | reverse complement strand
ATCCGACTAACGTAACTAAGCTCCAAAGTGAGTGTGTAGCTTGCGTGTTTAACGATTGGATTTTTTGTTGAACTTCTCTACACGGCCGCCTGTGTCAACAAGTTTCTGCTTGCCGGTAAAGAAAGGATGACACTTATTGCAGATATCAACCTTTAAAGTTTCCGTATTTTTTGTCGTTCCCGTTTTGAACGTAGCGCCGCAAGCACAAACAACCGTAACTTCATGATAGTCGGGATGTATCTCGGGTTTCATACCTTCACCTCGCTTAATTTCTTCGTTAGCTTTACTATTATATACTAACTTTTTTGCATAGTCAATTAATTTTCGGACGGAAAACAACTTTTTGTCAATTTAGCTTAAAAAGTTCGCTTTTATTATTTTGGTGATTTTTTCGCTTGCAAATATCCGTTTGAAAGAGTATAATGGTAACAATCTATGGAAACTTGGATTTTAAAAGGCGCTAAGTGCCTTGTAAACGAACCGCAAAGCGTTCCCGAGATTTCGCCCACGCAGGTTAAAGTAAAGGTTTCGCACCTGCTTTTAACCGAATTTGACGAAATGCTTTATTCGGGCGCCACGCAAATCGACTATCCCAAAATTCCCGGAAGAGCTGCGGTAGGCATTGTAACCGAGGTCGGTGAAAACTGCTACGGCGTAGAAAACGGCGCACGCGTTTATTTCAAGCCTGCGCGCGCTTGCCATGAATGCCTTGCCTGCAAAAGCGGGAAAAGCAAGGATTGTACCTCGTGTCTGCTTGCGGGAAAGGATTTCGACGGGTTTATGCGCGATTTCGTAGTATGTGAATATACGGAAATTGCACCTTTGCCCGATTCGGTTGACGTTAATCACGCGCTTTGCATAGAAAATATAGGAATTGCGGAAAATATTTACGATAAATTAAATCTTTCCGCAGGGCAAAGGGTTGCCGTAATAGGCGCGGACTTCAACGGTATTATTACCGCGCAGGTGCTTATGTACCACAAGTTAGTCCCCGTCGTAATTGATAACAACCCCGAAAACCTTGAAAGAGCCAGAAGCTACGGAGTTTATTACGCGTTTGCCGCAGACGACGAGCTTATAAGCCACGTTATGAGCGCAACGTGCGGGAACCTGTGCGACGCAGTTATTTACTGCGCTTCCGCGCACATGCCCCTCTCCATTGCGCCCGAGATAGTGGGAATAGGCAAGACGTTCGTCATAAGCTGCAACGCTTCTATGAGCGACAATCTCCCCACGAGCGCAATTCTCGAAAAGGGACTTACCGTGATAGGCGTATCTAACGCGTACGGCTATACGGACGCAGTAATAAATATGCTGGTGCACGGCGCGGTGAATATCGACAGCTTTGAAAAGGAAGTTTTAAGCGAGTACAACCCGCGCGAAATTCTTGAAGAAAGGTGCGCTCACCCCTCCGAAAACCGTAATAAACTGACTATTTTCAAAATGGTTATCTAAACCTGCGCCGAAAAAGTTTATGCGCAGATTACCGAATTTGATATTAAAATTAAATTTCTGGATTATATTTTTAATTGCGGCGCAAGTTGCCGCAATTATTTTTTTATGCGTATACGTTCCCTCCCTTCTGCCGCTTGCGTTCGCGTTCGCGCTCGTGTGGCTGCTCTCAGCTATATCCGCGGCGTTCCTCTTTACGCGGTCGGGCGCACCCGAAGTCAAGTGCGTGTGGTTCGTAATAATAGCCGCGTTCCCCGTTGCGGGCGCTCTCATTTATCTGTTGGCTTCTGTAAAGCACAAGCCGAGCGGAATACTAAACGTTAAGCATACGGAAACAAACGGACTGTCGCGGGCGGCGGCGGGGCTTTGCGGAACGGTTGAAGCGGGATACAGTAAAGCCGAATATTTCGAGAACGGAACAGACTTTTTTAAGTGTGCGGTGGAAGAAATATCGAAAGCGCAAAAGCACGTTTATATAGAGTTTTTTATCGTGGGGCGCGGCAGCGTTTTAAACGAATTTATTAAAGCTTTGTCAAAAGCCGTGGAAAACGGTGCGGAAGTTAAAATACTGCTTGACGGTATCGGGTCGGCGTTCAGGCTAAAAAAGAGAGATTATAAACAACTGAAAGAGCTCGGCGCGGAAGTAAAGGTTTTTCACAGGCTTATTCCCGTTGCAAGCCCCAAAATAAACAGGCGCGACCACCGAAAAATTATAGCCGTCGACGGGCGCGTCGCATTTACCGGCGGGGTCAATCTTGCCGACGAATACGCAAATATTTCAAGCCCTTACGGATACTGGAAGGATACGGGCGTGGCGGTCTACGGTAGCGTGGCAAGCATTTTCGAGGGAATATTTCTTGCGTCGTGGCACGGCAAATACGAAATGCCCGCGCCAGAAATCCAACACAATGAAAAGCGCTGTCTACCCTTCTACGACAGTCCTCCCCGCCGCAAATTTTACGAGGACGCGCTCGTCTGGGCGGTAAGCTCGGCAAAGGAGCGGGTGCACGTTATGACGCCATACTTCTGTTTAAGCGACAAGCTTTCCGCCGCGCTCAACTTTACCGCACGGCGCGGAGTTGATGTCAAAATTATCATTCCGCACATACCCGATAAAAAATACGCCTTCGAGGTGTCGAAAGCGTTTGCGCATATCGCGGGATATTCGGGAGTAAAGGTTTTCGAATACGTCCCGGGCTTTATGCACGCAAAGTGCGTGATATGCGACGACAACGTTTTTTTGGGGAGCTACAACTTCGATTTCCGCTCCACCCACTTCAACTTCGAGTGCGGTGCGCTGTTCGGAAACGACGTTACGGAACATGTTGAAAAAGATTTTGCAAACAGCCTTGCTCTTTCAACACAGCTTACCGCGGGCAAGCTTTCCCCCGCAAAACGCATGTCAAGATTTCTGCTAAGGTTCTTTTCACCATTGATATAAATTCACGAAAATCTCGGCTATTCTGCGCCTACGATTTTCCGTGATTTAGGGCTACTCGCCCTCTTTGCGAGATTTTAATGGCACACCATAATATAATCTCGCAAATTCACCTCGGTCAGCCGCAAGAATGCGCAAATTGAGTGCGCGCCCCAAAAGCGTGATTTTGGGGCGCGCCGTAAATTAATATTAAGTACTAAAACTATAAACCGAGAAGCAATTTGACAAAAATTATAATAAAGCGTATACTTTATATATACTTCCGATAATAAGGAGCTGATATGAAGATTATAATTGCCTCTGATATACACGGCAGCGCAAAATGGTGCGGCGAGCTTATAAAGGCGTATAAGCACGAAGGGGCGCAAAAGCTTATTTTGCTTGGCGATATTCTGTATCACGGTCCGCGCAACCCTCTGCCCGACGATTACGCGCCTATGAAGGTTGCAGAAATGCTGTCCGAATTGAAAGAGGATATAATTTGCGTGCGCGGCAACTGCGACAGCGAGGTTGACCAGATGGTGCTTCCCTTTGACGTATCTTCCGACTACGGAACGGTTTTTGCGGACGGAGTTACCCTGCATTTATCCCACGGACACAGACCTGTCCCGCCGCTTAACGAAGGCGATATTTACCTTACGGGACACACCCACGTACCGATTGACGAAAACGTCGGTTACAGGCATTTGAACCCCGGCTCGGTATCGCTCCCCAAAGATGGCAGCGCACACGGCTATATCCTGTTCGATAACGGAAAATTCGGGTTCAAAAAGTTATAAAAAAATCCTTGCCGCTTGGCAAGGATTTTTTTCTTTTAAGTTAGATGGGAAGTATGCGAAGAATGTGCTTCTTGCAAATCATGAGGATAAGGTCAAGTACCCAGAGGATAAAACCAAGTCCGATAAGACGGATGATACCCGCAATGATTTTTCCTTCCGAGAAACGCGTAAGCGCGCCCAAGAGCCATGCCGTGAAAGGAATGATTGCAAGAATTACGCTTACAATGTAAGGAAGGCCGAAATAATCGCTACCACTTTTCTTTGCCATTTTAAATCTCCTTTGAAATTTATTTATACATATATTATAACATATATGCGAAATATGTCAACAAAATTCATAAAAAAACAGCGCTTAAATGCGCTGTTTTGATTTTTAAATTATACAAGCTCGATTATTGCTTCTTCGGCTCCGTCGCCGCGGCGCTGTCCGAGGGTATAAATTCTCGTATATCCGCCGCCCTGACCCAATTCTTCCGCACGCTGTGCGTATTTGGGAGCGATTTCGTTGAAAAGCTTTTCCATAAGAGGGTGCTGAATGTCGGCTGTTCTTGCCTTGAATTCAGACTTCTTCTCGCTGAAAGCTTTAACTTCCTGCAAGTCGCGGAGCTTGCCGATAAGCTGACGGCGAACCGCAAGCTTTTTGGGGCTGTCCTTAACGGTTTTGGAAGCAACTTCCTTACCCTTGGCGTCTTTGGTTACAACTTCAACCTCGAGGTTGTCGTCGTAAACTTTTATAGCCTTGGTTATAATTTTTTCAACGTAAGACTGAAGCTCCTTTGCCTTTGCCTTGGTAGTGGTGATTTTGCCGTACCACAAAAGCTCGGACGCCTGATTCCTTAAAAGAGCCATTCTCTGCTCTGCCGTTCTTCCTAATTTACCGGGCATATATTAGTCCTCCTTGTTTGATAACGAAAGCCCGTACGAGCCGAGTTTTAAAATAACTTCGTCCAAAGACTTTCTGCCGAGGTTTCTCACCTTGAGCATTTCGTCTTCAGTCTTTCTCGTAAGGTCTTCCACCGTGTGAATGTTTGCGCGCTTTAAGCAGTTGTACGAACGAACCGAAAGGTCCATATCCTCAATCGCCATAGCGAGAATTTTAGCCTGTTTGTCGTCCTCGTTTTTGACAAGAATGTCAAGTCCCTTAATAGTATCGGACAAGTCGACGAAGAGGGAAATGTGGTCCTGCATAATTTTTGCAGCCAAAGAAACGATTTCCTTTGCGCTGAACGCACCGTTTGTCCACACTTCCAAAGTCAGCTTATCATAGTCGGTGTTCTGTCCGACGCGGGTATTCTCAACGGAATAATTGACTTTCTTTACGGGGGTATAGATACTGTCAACGGGAATGTAGTCCAACAGCTCGGTGCGGGTATGGTCTGCGCCCTTGTACCCTCTGCCGCGGCCGATGGTTATTTCCATATCAATCTTGCCGCCCTCGTCAATCGTACAGATGTGCTGGTCGCCGTTAATAATTTCTATTTCGGCGTCCTCTGAAATATCGCTCGCCTTGACTTCGCACGGACCTTCTTTATAGAGGTGAACTACCTTTACATAATCGGTATCGGTAACCGTGGTCTTTATTGCAAGCGTCTTTATATTGAGGATTATCTCCGTTACGTCTTCTTTAACTCCGGGTATTGCCGAGAACTCGTGTTTGACACTGCCGTCCAAAAATCTTATTCCCTGTGCGGCAGCTCCGGGGAGAGCCGACAAGAGTATTCTTCTAAGGCAGTTGCCTATCGTAAGACCGAAGCCCTTTTCGAGGGGTTCAACCACTACCTTCGCATAAGCGCGGTCGTCGTTTTCCTCAACTTCGATTTTGGGCATATCCATTTCGATCATAAAACTTCCTCCTTTTTATTCGAATTTTACTTGGAGTACAGCTCGACAATCATATGCTCAGCAATCTGACTGTCAATATCTTCTCTTTCAGGCAATGCCAGAATTTTTCCCTGTAATTTTTCTAAGTCGAATTCAAGCCACTTAGGCAAGTTTCCGCCCTTTACGGATTTAAGCGCTTCGAAGTACTTGTTCGAAGTCTTGCATTCCTTAACGGAAATAACGTCGCCCACCTTAACGATATAGGAGGGGATATTAACCTTTTTGCCGTTGACAAGGAAGTGACCGTGGTTTACAAGCTGACGAGCCTGCGAACGGCTTACGCCTACGCCCATACGGTAAATAACGTTGTCGAGCCTGCGCTCCAACAGCGAGAGCATGTTTTCACCGGTGATGCCCTTCATTCTGTCGGCCTTTTCATAGCAAGCGCGGAACTGTCCTTCCTGAACGCCGTAAATTCTCTTAACCTTCTGCTTCTCTCTGAGCTGCTTTCCGTATTCGGAAACCTTTTTCCTTGCGGCTGCAAGACCGTGAGCGCCGGGCGCTATGGGTCTCTTTTCAAACGGGCACTTGCCGTTATAGCATTTGTCGCCTTTCAAAAACAGCTTTCCGCCCTCTCTTCTGCAAAGGCGGCATTTTGCTTCTCTATAAGTTGCCATTACTCAATTTCTCCTTATACTCTGCGGCGTTTGGGCGGTCTGCAACCGTTGTGGGGGATAGGTGAAACGTCTGAAATCAAAGTGATTTCAACATCGCACGCGCCTATTGCGCGGATAGCCGACTCTCTGCCGGAGCCGGGTCCCTTAACGTAAACTTCCGCATAGCGGAGACCGTGCTCTTTAGCGGCTTTAACCGCAGTTTCAGTTGCCTGCTGTGCTGCGAACGGTGTGCCCTTTCTCGAACCCTTAAATCCGAGGCTGCCCGCCGACGACCAGCTTAACGCGTTACCCTGCATATCGGTAACCGTTACCAATGTGTTGTTGAAAGAGGACTGAATATGCACCTGACCTCTGTCAACCTTTTTAAGCTCTCTGCGCTTTCTTGTAGTTGTCTGTCTTTTCTGTGCTGCCATTTTTCAGTTCTCCTTATTTAGCGCCCTTCTTCTTGGCTACCGTGCGGCGGGGACCTTTTCTCGTCCTCGCGTTCGTCTTGGTGGACTGTCCGCGAACGGGCAGACCCTTTCTGTGACGGATACCGCGGTAGCAGCCTATTTCCATAAGGCGCTTGATATTGAGCGATACTTCCGTACGAAGCTCGCCTTCTACTCTTACGTTGTGGTCGATATATTCTCTTAATTTAGATACGGTCTGCTCGTCCAAGTCCTTTACGCGAGTGTCGGGGTCAACGCCCGTTGCGGCAAGGATTTTCTGCGAGGTTTTAAGACCGATACCGTAGATATAGGTGAGTCCGATTTCGACTCTCTTTTCTCTGGGTAAATC
>JAIDRY010000066.1 GCA_029061465.1 Clostridia bacterium | reverse complement strand
TTCTTCACCTATACGAATTTCCCGCAGTGGGACGAAATAGACATAGAGTTTTTGGGTAAAGACACAACGAAAGTGCAGTTCAACTATTTTACGGGCGGCACGGGCGGACACGAGTATCTGTTTGACCTGGGTTTTGACGCTTCGGAAGAATTCCACGAGTACGGCTTTTTATGGCAGTCTGACAGTATAATTTGGTTCGTTGACGGTAAAGCCGTATACAAAGCCACGGAAAACATACCTCAAAATGCAGCTAAAATAATGGCTAACGTGTGGAACGGAAAAGGCGTTGACGACTGGCTCGGAGCTTTCGACGCGTCGGAATTGCCTGTTACCGCACAATATAAATGGATAGGTTATAAAGCCGATTAACGGCAGTGATAAATAAATTTTCAGTAAGGAGAAAATGATGAATAAGAGCAAAAAGACAGTGTTGGCCGTACTTTCGACCACGGTTGCAGCAGCAAGTATATTTTCGCTTACCGCGTGTAACGAACCCGAACCGTTAACCGACAAACCTTTGGAAACACAGAAAATTGTCGATTATACCAAAGCGGATTCTGACAAAAGCGAAATATTTGCGTCCGGCAGCAAGGGCTATTCCTGGGAGAATGGCGACCCGTTCAACGTATGGTGGAAACCTCAGAACGTTTCGACAGAGGGCGGCAAGCTTTCCCTTTCCATTTCCGAAATGACCGAAAAAGAACAGAAGTGGGATGAGGAAAAGCAGGAAAACGTTGACGCGCTTGCAGACTATTACGGCGGAGAAGCGCGTTCGGAGCATTATTACGGCTACGGCGATTTCCAGGTAAGAATGAAGCCCGCAAAAATCGTAGGTACCGCAAGCACGTTCTTTACCTGCACCGGACCTTACGACAAGTGGTACAGTGAAGACGGAAGCGAAGTTATAAAAGAGAATAAGCACGACGAAATAGATATAGAATTTTTGGGCAAGGACACGACAAAGGTTCAGTTCAACTATTTTGCAGGCGGCGTAGGCGGTCACGAATATATGTACGACCTCGGCTTCGATGCGTCGGTAGAGTTCCACGATTACGGTTACCGCTGGACGGAAACTTATATAACCTGGTTCGTTGATAACGTGCCCGTTTACAGAATAGACCGCAAAGGTAACGAGGCCTGGCCTGAAACCGCCGGCAGAGTTATTATGAACTACTGGTGCAGTACCGAAAATGCGGCTGCGTGGATGGGTGAGTTCGGCGACGATTATTCCGGCAAAGCGGAGTACGAATACGTTGCTACAAGCGCAACCCAGTGCCCCGACCCCAACACGGCGCATATAAAGGATATTCCTCCTGTTGAAGTAGTAGTTCCCGAGGAAGGCTGGAGCGATATTTCAACCGCCGCTTTCGACGGCTGGGGAATGTACGCTATCGATAAAACCGACGGCCTGAATATATCCCACACCACGGAGAGAGGCTCTTACAACTGCTGCGGTATGGATTTGGAAAGCAGCTACAAGTGGGTTAAATTCAATGTAAAGAACAACGATACCGTTGCGGCTGAAATCAGACTTGATATTAAAAACAAAGACGCAGGCGGCGCGGTTGAAGCGGTTTATCCCGCAAGCGATAAAGTAAAGGTGCTCACTGCCGACGCGGCGGCGTACATTGCGCTTGACGCGGGTGAGGAGCTTGAGGTTGCCGTAAAGCTTAAAGAAGATATTTATGTAAACCAGTTTGTCGTATTCCTCAATTCAACTGGAACGAACGCTGCAACGGGAAATATAACCATAAGCGAGCTTAAAGGTATAATTGACGAGGGTGCGGTTCCGCCCGCACCTCCCGCAGACACGACGGCTTTGAAAATCGGTGATAAAGAAGTTACTTTCGGCGGCGACTACACCACAGTCGTAAGCGAAGACCAGTTGTCAATGAATATAAAGTATTCGGACGTCAGCGGCAAGAGCTATAAAAACGCGAACACGAGCATTGCAGATGTAGTGGGCGAAAACAACACGCTTACGTTCACCGTTAAGAACGACGGCACGGAAACGGTTAAAATCCGCGTGGATATAGGCTGCGCTACCGACGACGGAAGCGTTAAGCAGGACGGCGAAAAAAATAACTTCTGCAATATCAAAGCAGAGTATTCGGAAAACGTTGCAGAAAGCGGTAACGACTATATTTACGGCGGCGCAGACTGGTTTAAGGTTGCCGCGGGCGAAACCGTAACCGTAAAAGTTACTTTCACTGAAAACGTTGCAAAGGATTTAAAGTTCTACCTTGATTCGTCAACCTGGGACGACGAGACCACGCACAGCGGCGACGTAACGTTCAGCGCGTTTGCGTTTGCAAAGGAAGAAGCGGTAACTCCCGAGCCTCCCGTAGGCGGCGAAGTTGCGCTTACGTTTACTTCAACCGAAGCCTATACCGTTGACAAATCGGGCGAAGGTGCAAACGAAGTTAACGTAACGTATTCGGGCGTCGGAGGCAAGTCCTATAATAATTTAGTTGCGGACGTTGCAGCGCTTGCCGCAGATAAAGACACGTTCTCGATGACTATTAAAAACAACGGCGAAGAAACGGTTAAAATCCGTATGGATATAGGCTGTGCCGAAGCGGACGGAAGCGATAAGCAGGACGGCGGAAAAAACGAGTTCTGCAATATCAAAGCAGAGTACGTCGGCAACGTTGAAGCAAGCGGTAACGACTATATCTACGGCGGTGCCGACTGGGTTAAAGTAGCCGCTGGCGAAACGGTAACCGTAATCATTACATTTACGAAGGGCGTTGCAACGCATTTAACTTTGTTCCTTGATTCGTCAACCTACGACGACGAGGGTACTCATAGCGGAAACGTAACTCTCAGCGGATTCAGCTTTAACTGAGATTAAAGAAAGCGTAAAATAAAAAACCAGATAGCCGATTGTATTTACAGTCGGTTGTCGGTTTTTATGGGTGCAAATTATGAAATTAACAGGCAAAAGCAGCAAGACAAAAATTATAGTAATTTCGTTGAGCATAGCCTTTATATTTGTATTTTCGGTTTTATTCAACGTTTTATCGCTTACCAGGTACGACGAGGATTTGAAACGGCTTGTAGGCTGTTCTTACGAAGGGCTTAAAGGCGAAACGTTCGGCGCCGACGTCGACTATGTGAAAAGCGATTTTAAAAGCGCGACCGAGCTGTACGATTACGAGCAAAATCTCGTTACCGAAATAGCGCAGGAGGGAATAACCCTGCTTGAAAACGACGGACTTCTGCCCCTTGCAAAGGGTACGATGTTGAGCTTGTTTTCACATTCGTCCGTCGATTTGGTGAGCGGCGGCTCGGGCTCCGGCTCGGGCAGCTTCGAGTTAACGCTCGATTTGAAGACGGGGCTTGAAGCGGCGGGGCTCAAAGTAAACGAAACGCTTTGGGATTTCTATTCCGAAGGTAAAGGCTCGGGGTATACGCGCGGAACAGGCGTAATCAATTACGGCGTGTCGCTCGACTGGAGCATAAACGAGTGTCCCGTTAACGTCATTAAAAGCGAAGCTTCAGTAGTTAATTCGTTCGGCAATTCGGTCGCAATGTTCGTGCTTTCGAGGACGGGCGGCGAGGGAGGAGACCTTGCGCGCGATATGGCGGCGTATT
>JAIDRY010000065.1 GCA_029061465.1 Clostridia bacterium | reverse complement strand
TTAACTAAACTCAAACAGAAATTTATCGATAAACTTAATCACAAAGACGAAAAGCCCGATAAAAAGGACAAGACCTTCGCAGAATACGCCGACGAGTGGCTGAATATTAAAAAGGTTACGACAAAGCAATCAACCTATAACGAGTACTTACGATTGTTAAATCACGACGTTCTGCCCACGTTCGGAGAAATAAAGGCAATAGAGATAGACAGATGCACGTTGCAGAACTTCCTTTTAACTTACGTTCAAAAAGGCGTTCTGCGTACGGCGCACAAACTGTTCCTCTTACTGCGTTGTATCTTCGACATGATTGCGGAGGACTACAACATCCCTACGCCGATGAAGAAGGTTGTCGTACCCAACTACCAAAGCAAGAGCGGCTGCGCGTTCACCTACGAGGAAGAAAAGAAGCTTGTCAATCATTGTCTTGCACACCTTAATAGGGATACGGCTCACGCCTTTCTCGTGCTGTTGTATGCAGGGCTTAGGCGTAGCGAACTTGCAAGCTTGAACGTAATTGACGGTGTTTGGCTCGAATGCGAAACGAGCAAAGAGCGTATGGGTAAAAACGTTGTAAAGCGCAAAATACCTATTACGCCGATGATGAAACAAGTATTGCCGTATATCGACTTCGAAAAGGCGAAGCGCGTCAACCTGAGCACGTTGCAAACAACAATAAAGCGGTTGTTACCGAACCACCACTCCCACGAGTTAAGGCATACGTTTGTCAGTCGTTGTAAAGAAAGCGGCGTTTTAAGCGAAGTCGTCAGTATTTGGGCGGGACATTCGTTAAGCGGAACGATAACTACAACTGTTTACACGCATTACTCGGAAGAGTTTCAATTGCGCGAAGCGGAGAAAGTTGACTATTTAAATTTAGATTTTAAGACCTAAACTCCCAAATTTACTCCCAAATCGGGGTTTCCTGCCATTTTTGCCAAAAAATAAAACACTATATATTGCGTTCACAATTTTGAACTAACAATATATAGTGTTGATGGCTGGGGCGAAGTGATTCGAACACCCGAATGACGGAGTCAGAGTCCGTTGCCTTACCGCTTGGCGACGCCCCAATATTAAATTGAAATCCGCTTTGCAACGGAATTTACCTCATTATTATATATACAAAACCCGAAAATTACAAGCGTTTTTGACGGGTTTTTTAAATTTTTTAAAAAGTGGGGAAACGTGTGCTAAACTTATATATCAGACGCTAATTCGGTTGTGCTGATTTTATAATCAACCGACGAAACGGTAATGAGGTAGACCTCAGCCGCGCCTGCCTTTAAAAGCAGTTTGGTGATTGTTTCCGCGGTAGTTCCGGTTGTGAGCACGTCGTCGACAAGAAGAATTGTTTTGCCCTTCAAATCGCAATTCCCGAGTTTAAAACAACTTTTCAGATTTTCCGCACGCTCGTTTGAGGAAAGGGATTTTTGCTCCTTAGTATCCTTAACTTTTTCCACCGCGCCGTATATAACGGGAACACCTGTGCGCTTTGACAGGGCTTTTGCAAGCAGCTCGGACTGGTTATATCCGCGTTTCCTTTTCGCCTTTTTCGTCATCGGCACAAAAACTATTCCGTCGAAGGAGGGGAAGGAGGATAGCTTTTTCATAAGCAAATCCGCAAAGTATTCTTTAAGATAACCGCCGCCGTTTTTAAATTTTTTGACGAGAAACGCGCCGCCTTTCTCGTGTAATAATGCAGACGCCGCCCTTTTGAAAACGGGCGGCTTTGCCTTACATTCGAGGCAAAGTCCTTCAACTTCCGTTCTTCTGCCGCAAACAGGGCAGACCAAGCCGTCGTTGAAAATAACGCTTTGGGCACAGGCTTTGCAAAGGTTGCTTCCGAACGTTTCAACGCCGCATATATCGCAGGTAAAGTCTTTCGGAAACAGCGTATCTATAAGGTGTTTTTTAAAATTTTCAATACTCACGGCTTACTCTTAATTATTTAATATAACCCCGCAGGATACTGCGGGGTTATCTGATTTATTTAATGTTTTTGATTTGTAAAAGCAATTATTTTTTCCGTATTTCCGAAAACTACCATTTTGTCGCCCGTTTCAAACACGGTGGCGGCGGTGGGGGCAGGCATTATTTTGTTGCCCTTTTTGATAGTTAAAATGTTAATGTCGTACTTGGCGCGCGGGTTTGCTTCCATAATGGATTTGCCCACCCACTTGGACGGTACGGCGATTTCGAATATGGAAAATTCCGAGTCCAGCTCGATATAGTCGTAGACGTTTTGCGAGTTAATCTTGACCGCAAGCTTTTCTGCAATGTCGCGGTTGGGGTAAATTACTTCGTCCGCACCGACGTGGAAGAGAAACTTCTTTTGTATATCCGTATTCGCCTTGGACACGACGTACTTTGCGCCCAAATCCTTTAAAAGCGAAGTTATTTCAAGCGAGCTCTGGAAATCGTCCGCAATAGTAACAATGCAGACGTCGTAAGAGGGGACGTCCAAGGTCCTTAAATTTTCCACGTTCATACAGTTGGCGATAACCGCCCCCGTGTACTTGGGCGCAAGCAGATTTACGACGTCTTCGTCCTTATCGACAATCATAACCTCGTTGCCCATATTCACAAGCTTTTCGCCCAAAATCTGACCGAACTGACCTACGCCTATCAATAATATCGATTTCATAATATCTTCCTTGAATTTTTAAATTATCCAATTAACAGAGTATCTACGGGCTTGCGCATACCTGTAACAGTCCGCTTTTCACCGAGGGCAAGTCCGAGAGTAAGAATACCAACCCTGCCCGCATACATCAAAACTATTATCATAATCTTCGAAGCTATGGAGAGAACGGGCGTAAGCGACATACTCAATCCCGCATTGCTAAGTGCGGAAACGCACTCGAACAAAATTTCCTTAAACTTCGGAACGGGCTCGATTGCGCATATCGCAAGTGTGCTGAAAATAATCAGCATAAGGCAAGCCGTTAAAATGGCGAGCGCCTGCGATAAAAGCGAATATTCAATGCGCCTTTTGCCGAAATCGATATCCCGCTTACCGCGGAACACCGCAAACATACCCATTATAATTACCGCGAAAGTACCGACTCTTATACCGCCCGCAGTCGAACCCGAGCCGCCGCCTATAAACATAAGCAAAACCATTAAGAAGTATCCGCTGTCGGAAAGTAGAGTAATGTCCGTTGTTGCAAATCCCGCCGAACGCGGGGTTACTGAGTTAAAGAAGCACATAAGAAGCTTTTGCCCGAAATTATAATCGGAATAAGTATTGCGCTCGAACAAAAGGTACAAAAGGGTTCCCAAGGTGAATAAAACGGCGTTTACGATAAGTACGACTTTGGTATTGAACTGAAATTTTTTGAAATTGCCTCTGCAGTCGATAACGTCGCCCCAGACGGCAAATCCAAGCCCGCCGACAATGACAAGTCCTGATATAGTAAGTGTAACAATAGGGTCGGTTGCGTATGCGGTGAGCGACACGAATCCGCCGTTTTCAGCCGTGCCCATCAAATCGAAACCTGCGTTGCAGAATGCGGAAATCGAATGCCATACGGAAAAGTAAATTCCGTTGCCTACGCCGAAATCGGGAATAAACCTTATCATTAACAGCAATGCGCCCAAAAGCTCGAAAATAACCGTTCCGACTACTATGCGTTTTAACAGCGTAATGACGCCCGTATATTTTCCGCGTGAGTCAAGAATAAATGCGTTCCTGCTGCCGAAGTTCATACCCCGCTTAAAGATAAGGAATGTCGCGGAAACAAGCGTCATAAATCCGAGGCCGCTTGCCTGAACCAAAATAAGAATTACAAGCTGACCAAAAAGCGACCAGTGAGTGGCTATATCGTAAGGGGACAGCCCTGTGATGCACACTGCCGAAGCCGCCGTAAAAAGCGCGTCTATATATGAAGTTTGTTGTCCTTCCCGTGTGGCGAAGGGGAGAATTAAAAGAATACTTCCCAAAATCGTTCCGCCGAGATAGGCGAGGGCGAGAAGCTGCCACACGGTAATTTTAAACTTAAATTTCTTTTTCATTTATCCCGTTGATTTTAGCATACGCATTGATGAAAGTCAATAATTTTTTAGTGCGTTTGAAGTTTAAGAGGGGAGGGGAGGTTTTTAAAAATAAGCTATCAAATTTGCCGTAACGCATATGTTCCGTAACACATTTTAATTTCGGGGCATATGCTTTATTACGGCTTTTTTTACGGCTCGAAACCGTATGCGTTTTAATGCACTCGTAATTTGCGCGCATATGAATGTAAACGCATTACAGCTTAAAATTACGTGTATTTGTGTCAAATTTATGCGTATTTACGCCATATATCGGGGGCAATTCATATGTGCGCCCGCCGTATTGCCGTTTTATTCATATGCGTGCGCAGTTATATGCGGAGGAATAAATATGTCTAACAAATACTTTGGTACCGACGGGTTCAGGGGCGAAGCGGGCGTTACCGTTACAGCCCTCCACGCCTATCGGGTTGGCAGAGTCCTTGGCTGGTACTATTCGAAGAAAACGGGCGGTAAATGCCGCGCCGTTATAGGTAAAGACACACGTTTGTCCTCATATATGCTTGAATATTCACTTGCATCGGGGCTCACATCTTCGGGTTGCGACGCATATATTATGCACGTAACCACCACCCCCTCCGTTTCGTTCGTAACGAGGTGCGACGGATTTGACTGCGGCATAATGGTTTCCGCAAGCCACAACCCTTACTACGACAACGGCATAAAGCTTCTGAACGACAAGGGTGAAAAAATGGACGACGAGGTTATCCGCCTGGTTGAAAGTTATCTCGACGGCGACTTTGCTCCGTTCGGCGGGCAGGACTTACCTTTTGCGCGCGGCAAGGATATAGGGCGTACGGTGGACTATATATCGGGACGAAACAGATATACGGGGCACCTTATATCCCTTTCGACGTGTTCCTATAAGGGATTGAGAATAGGGCTTGACGGTGCCAACGGCAGCGCGTTCGCAATTGCAAGAAACGTGTTTAACGCACTCGGCGCAAAGACCTACGTGATAGGCGATACTCCCGACGGAACAAACGTAAACAGCGGAGTCGGCTCTACCAACATAAACGCTTTGAAGGATTTGGTATTGTCGCAATCGCTGGATATAGGCTTTGCTTTCGACGGCGACGCGGACAGATGTATCGCGGTCGACGGCGGCGGCAACGTAGTTACGGGCGACGAAATAGTGTACCTTTCCGCGCTGTATTTAAAGAGCCGCGGCGAGCTTGCGGGCAATAAAATAGTCTGCACTTCCATGAGCAACGGCGGACTTATAAAGAGCCTTGAAAACGCTGATATTACTGCGGTAATCTGCGGCGTGGGCGATAAGGCCGTGTGCGACACTATGGCAAAGACGGGCGCGGTGCTCGGCGGCGAGCGCAGCGGACACGTGGTGTTTTCAAAGTACGAAAGCACGGGCGACGGATTAGTTACAGCCATTATGGTTATGGAAGCGGTGGTCGAAAGCAAGCGCCCCCTTTCCGAGCTGTTAAAGGGTTACAAGTCTTTCCCGCAAATTTGCGCGGACGTTCCCGTACTCGATAAAACGGCGGCTATGTGCGGAATAGCGGAGCTTGCCGCAAGTCTTGAAAAAAAGCTTGCATTGAGAACGGTAGTCCGTCCGTCGGGAACCGAGCGGGTAATACGCGTTATGGCTGAGGGCGAAAGCGAGGAAAACTGCGCCCTTGCCTGCAAACTCATCACTTCGGCAATATCCGAGAACTGCGGTAATTAAGGTATATATATGTGTGGAATAACGGGATATATCGGCGGCAAAAACGCCGCAAAGGAAATTTACGAAGGATTAAGACGGCTTGAATACCGAGGGTACGATTCGGCAGGCGCGGCTTTTACGGGCGGGGGAAAACTCACCGTGATAAAGCGCGAGGGCAAGGTGGAAAAGCTTTTACCTCTTTTGGGCGAAACCGTTTCGCACGTCGGTATAGGGCACACCCGTTGGGCTACGCACGGCGCGCCTTCGGATATAAACGCGCACCCCCACGTTGCGGGTGATATTGCGGTTGTGCATAACGGCATTATCGAAAACTACGCAAAGCTAAAAGCGGGGCTTGTCGAGAGCGGAGTTAAGTTTTTATCGGACACCGACAGCGAGGTTATTGCCCACTTAATTAATAAGTATTACTCGGGCGACCTTTTGGCAGCTCTGCAAAAAACGGCGGGGCTTTTGGAAGGCTCGTATGCAATTATGGCGATATGCGCGGGTGAGGACAGAATTGCCGTTACCTGCAAAAAAAGTCCCCTCATTATAGGCTACGGCAACGGTGAAAATTATTGCGCCAGCGACGAACCCGCCCTTGCGGGAAAGTGCGACGAAATAACCGTTCTGGAGGACGGCGATTTTGCCGAGCTCACTTCTACAAGTGTAAACGTGTACAACGGAGACTTCCGGCGCATTATGCGCGGCAGGGAACCTAACCTTGCCGTATCCGTTGATTTAACTATGGGTGATTACCCCCATTATATGTTGAAGGAAATACTCGAAGTACCGCAGTCGGTTGTGCGTACGGGCACGGCGTTTGCATCCGTCGAGGAAAAACTCAAAGACGCTTTTAAGGACGTCGACAGGGTGATATTGACGGGCTGCGGCACGGCGTACCATGCGGCACTCGTAGGCAAGCGCTATTTCGAAAGCTTTTTAAAAATGCCCGCGGAGACGGAAACGGCGGGGGAATTCAGATATAAAAATCCGGTCATCGGCGGGCGCACGGCTGTGCTTGCGATAAGCCAGAGCGGAGAAACGGCGGATACGGTAGAGGCGGCAAGGCTTGCCCGTGAAAGAGGCGCCCTCGTCATTGCCGTAACCAACTCACACCGCTCGCAGCTTGTCAGGCTTGCGGACGTGGTAGTGCCCGTTGCGGCGGGACCGGAAATCTGCGTTGCCGCAACAAAGAGCTACACCGGGCAGATTGCCGCGCTGTATCTTTGCGCCGCAACGCTCGCGGGCGGGGAACTCAACGAGGGCAAGTATCGCGCCCTCTCGCACGTTGCCGCCCTTGCAGAAAAAGTTATTAAAAACTCGGACGTGTCTACGGTTGCTAATATGTGCTCGCGTTCACGCGGTACGTATTTTTTAGGCAGAGATTTGGACTATGCTCTGGCGCTCGAAGGAAGCCTTAAATTAAAGGAAGTTTCCTATGTGCCGGGGGAAGGCTATCCCGCAGGGGAACTCAAACACGGACCCCTCGCGTTGATATATAACAGGACGGTTGCGGTGTTCATCATTACCGATAAAGAGCTTGCCGTAAAGTGTGAAAACGCCGTCGAACAGGTAGTTACCCGCGGCGGCAAGGCCGTGGTAATAACCAACGTGGACGGCATTGTGAGTAAGCTTCCGAAGAAGGTGAAACACGTTATCCGTATACCTAAGGCAGACAAATACCTATCGGTAATACTTGCCGCGGCTGTCGTACAGCTGCTTGCGTACCGCACCGCGACCGTCTTAAACCGCGACCCCGACAAGCCGAGAAATCTGGCAAAGAGCGTTACGGTAGAGTAAAGAAATACCGCCCTTTACGGGGCGGTATTTTATTCGGTGTATTTTTCTTTTAATATGCAAATTTGCTCATCTGTCAAGCCGAGCGCCTGTTTGCAATATTCCTGAATCGAGCCGTATTGTTGCTCGATTTTTTCTATTACTCCTAAGATATATTGAGGTTTCGGCTCGATAAACGCTCTAAGTAATCCTTTGAAATGTCTGGGGCCGGGAATTACTACAATCCCGAAGCGCTGCAAGCGCTGTTTGTAATAATGGAATTTACGGCTTGCCACGTAGTCTTCTATAATAAGCTCGCGGTCCACGCCGAGTGCGCCTTCCACAAGCATGGCAACGAGTCCCGCGCGGTCCTTTCCGCCGTTGCAGTGCCATAAAATGCAGCCGTCTTTTTCCAGCAGAACTTCAAAAATTTTTCTAAGGTTGCCCTGCATTTTTTCGTCGAAAATTGCCGTTTCGTAAACGCTTTCCATATAATTGTCGGCGTTGCCGAATTCTTTTTTAATGCGTTTACTCTCGGCATATGCGTGTTTTGCGTAAGTCTTTTCGTGCGTTATCCCTATTGCCATTGTGTAGACTAAAGGGATATTTATCGTTTCAATTCCGTCAATTTCTGTGTTAGGCATCTCGCGCCTTTCCATATCGTTACGCAAATCGATTACGGTTGTAACTCCAAGCTTTTTTAATTCGCTTACCGTTTCGTCGGGCAATTTGTAAAGCCTGCCGCTACGTATAAGCTTACCGTATTTTATAGTCTTTCCGTCCGTGGTGGGGAAGCCGCCCAAATCGCGGGTATTTCTCAGTTTTTTAAGTTTCAGTCTTTCGATTTGCATAATCTACATTATACATTAAACGGGCTTTTAAGTCAATAGCTTGTTGACAATTTTGCCTAATAAGAATATAATTAGCGTAACCGAATAATTCACGAAAGGAGCGTTAAGCGATGCACGAAGGGCACAGAAAAAGAATGTATGAAAAACTTAAAAACGACGATTCGCTTAACGACCACGAGCTTCTGGAAATAATCTTGTTTAACGCTTTCCCGCGCAAAAATACCAACCCTGTTGCGCACGAGCTGTTGTCTGCGTTCGGCTCGCTTTCGGGCGTGTTCTCCGCCGACGTTGAAAAGCTGACGGCGGTGGACGGAGTGGGTGAAAACGTTGCGCTGTATCTGAAATGCTTTGGCGAATGTAACAGGCGCATAAGCTCGCAGTCCGCGGGTATTGCCGTGCTTAAAAATCACGAAGCGTTTAAAAACTTTACCGTGTCGCGCCTCCGCGGACAGACGGCGGAAGTGATGGAAATTTACTGCCTTGATAAAAACGGCAGGGTGGGAAGAATAAGCAGGTTTTCCGACGGAGAGCTGAATAAAGTGTCGGTCGGCTCGGACAAAATAATGCGCGTTCTGCACGCGGAAAAGCCTTACGGCATAGTGGTTGCACACAACCATTTGAGCGGGGATTTTAACCCGTCCGTCAACGACGACAGATTCACCGCGGAAATTCAGTTGCTTTGCAGTATCAACAACGTGCGCCTTCTGGACCACTTGATATACGCTTCAGACAAGGCGGTGTTCAGTTATTTCCTCTCAGGCGAGCTTGACAGGATAAGCGCGGAATTTTCGTTTAAATCGGTGGTGCAGGATAAGATAGATAAAAAGTTTAAAAACAAAAAAGCGGACGCAGACGACTAATATTTGTTGACACTTGTCTTTTTGTCTGTTAGAATATATTAGCCGTTTATAAATGGAGAGATGGCAGAGCGGTAAGCACGGAGTGCTTCGGTACGACGAATGCTCCGCATTCGCCCGCTCCCGACAAAACTGAATATAATATGGAGAGATGGCAGAGCGGTCGAATGCGGCGGTCTTGAAAACCGTTGATGGGAAACTATCCAGGGGTTCGAATCCCTTTCTCTCCGCCACACATTGGGAGGCTTTTGCCTCCCTTTTTGTGTGGCGGAGAGAAAGGGTAGCAGAAAACCCTTTGGTTCGCGCGAGGGCGCAGCCCGACGCTCTGCCGAGGCTCCCGAAGGGAAACGGCAGAATCCCAATGATGGCTTTTGCCTCCCTTTTTGTGTGGCGGAGAGAAAGGGTAGAAGTAAACCCTTTGGTTCGCGCGAGCGTAGCGAGCCGCTTGTTATGTATAAGCACCTGCGATAGTGCCAAAGTTTATTGCATTATTATTTAAGCTGTGCTATAATACGGCAATAAATAATACCGAGGTTGCGTATGAATTATCAATTAAAAAATGGGGAATCAGTCTTTATTCGTAATCCATATGTTGAAGATGCCGAACAAATCATAAACGTTATAAAAACTGCTGATACGGAAACTAAATTTTTAGCGAGAAATCCGTGGGAATTTAGAACTACTATCGAACAAGAGAAAAAAGTAATTGAAAATATATTAAATGATAAGGTCAATAAAATGTGGTTTGTACCTGAGTATAACGGCAAGATAGTCGGTCAATGTTCAGTAGAGCTTGTGCGAAAGAATGAGCGTTATAGACACAGGGCAACAGTTGCATTTATTCTTTTGAAAGAGTATTGGGGGCTTGGAATTGGCGGAAAACTTATGCAAGAGTGTATTAGCTGGTGTGAAGCAAATCATGTAGAACAAATTGAATTAGATGTCTTAAAAATGAATGAAAGAGCAATCTCTATGTATAAGAGTTTTGGTTTTGAAATAGTTGGAGTGGTACCTAATGCTATCAAATATTCTGATGGCACATATGATGATGAGTATATAATGGTAAAAAAACTATATAAAAATTAAAAATACACTATATTATAAATAAAATTCGTTTTAGGTTGTTGATACTTTGCCACACTTTGGGAGGCTTTTGCCTCCCTTTTTATTTATATTCCACTTTAACATCATATTGTTTAAGTAATTCAAAATACTCATCAAATCTGTGCAAGCGAATAGGCATTTGAATATGATTGTCAAAGTAAAGAATAAGCGCAGGGCTGATGTCTTTATATTTTTCTACGATTTCCGCTCTGACGCAATGTCCGGTCTTTATCAATCCTTGCGCTTTCGCATGATAATTAAAATACGCCATAAGAATAATTTTGTCCCAAAATTATCTTTATATGATTAAGGATATATTCGCTCGTTCATTTACGCCGACGGTATTGACTAATCCTTAATTTTGTGCTATAGTTGCACATATAGCTAAATTACCTGTATTCGAGGTTTAATTATGAAACGACGGATTTTGATTTTTATTGCGGCGGTCATGATGATGTTTAACGTCTTAGTCTGTCTTTGCGCATGCCAGGACACTACCGCCAATACGCCCGGAACGAGCACTACCCAGCCCGGCGACGTAGGGGGTAATGAACCCAAACCGGAGCCGGAACCCGAACCCGAGCCGGAACCCGACCCGGAACCCGACCCGGAACCGGAGCCCGAACCCGAGCCGGAACCGGAGCCGGAACCTGAACCGGAGCCTGAACCTGAACCTGAACCTGACCCGGAGCCTGAGCCTGAGC
>JAIDRY010000064.1 GCA_029061465.1 Clostridia bacterium | reverse complement strand
CGCTGTTCACCGCAAAGGCGATAGTTGACGAAGCTTTCTCCGGCGGTTTCGATATCTGCGAGCTTATAAAAATCGCTCAGGAAAAGTACAGACAGCTTTCCGACGTAACGTTAAATTAACATATATATAATATAGTTACAATAAGTTGAAAAACCTGTTTATTTTTATTGACAATTAAGGAAATCTTTGTTAAAATCATTTTGCACGCTATATAGGCGTGCTTATTATTATGCCAAAATCCTCCCGCTTTAAGGGTATGCGGAAGGTGAAATTTTCCAAAAAAACAAGGAGGTAAAAAATGCCTACAATCAATCAGCTTATCAGAAACGGCAGAGAAAAGCAGGTTTACAAGTCGAAGTCGCCCATTTTGGACAACTGCCCTCAGAAGCGCGGCGTATGCCTTTCGGTTACGACCACCACGCCTAAGAAACCTAACTCGGCTATAAGAAAGATTGCAAGAGTAAGATTGACCAACAAGCAGGAAGGTACCGTTTACATTCCCGGTGAAGGTCACAATCTGCAGGAGCACTCGTCCGTCCTTATCCGCGGCGGAAGAGTTAAGGATTTGCCCGGCGTTCGTTATCACATCATTCGCGGTGCGCTCGATACGGCAGGCGTTTCCAAACGTATGCAGGCTCGTTCGCGTTACGGCGCTAAACGTCCCAAGAAGTAATTAAAGTTTGATTTGCTCAAAGCAAGTTAAAATTTAAAGCAATTAAGAACTAAGCAACTTTAAGTTGCCCCTACTTGTTTCGGGATATTTCACCCTTAGCTACCGAGATAAAAGTAGGCAGTATTCGCCTATCAGGCGGAGAAGGTTTGCTACCTTATATATAATGTAAGGCAAGCAATAGCTTATTTAAGGTAAACCCTTAAAAAAATCATTAGGAGGATAAAATTATGCCCAGAAGAGGCGGCGTTCCCAAGAGGGACGTATTACCCGACCCCGTGTACAATTCAAAGGTTGTTACAAAGCTTGTCAACCAGATTATGTACGACGGCAAGCGCGGAACGGCACAGAATATCGTTTACGACGCTTTTAATATTATGAGTGAAAAACTCGGCAAAGACGCAATGGAAATCTTCGAGCAGGCTATGAACAACATCATGCCCGTACTTGAAGTTAAGGCAAGGAGAGTAGGCGGTGCAAACTATCAGGTGCCCATCGAAATCAGACCCGAAAGACGTCAGACGCTTGCAATCCGCTGGCTCGTTATCGCAACGAGAAAGAGAAGCGAGCGCGAAATGAGCGCAAAGCTCGCAGCCGAGCTTATGGATGCTTATAACAGCACCGGCGGCGCGGTTAAGAAGAAAGAAGATACGCACAGAATGGCAGAGGCAAACAAGGCGTTTGCTCACTTCCGTTTCTAAGAGGTAACTTATGGCAAGAGATTACGACTTATTGCATACCAGAAATATCGGTATAATGGCGCACATCGACGCAGGTAAAACTACCACTACCGAGCGTATCCTCTATTATACAGGTATAAATCACAAGATAGGCGAAACGCACGACGGCTCGGCTACCATGGACTGGATGGTTCAGGAACAGGAGCGTGGTATAACGATTACTTCCGCTGCAACCACCTGCCACTGGACGAGAACGGGACAAGCCAAAAAGGACGAGTGCAGAATTAACATCATCGACACTCCGGGACACGTTGACTTCACCGTAGAGGTTGAGCGTTCGCTCCGCGTACTTGACGGCGCGGTCGCAACCTTCTGCGCGAAGGGCGGCGTTGAACCCCAGTCCGAAACCGTTTGGCGTCAGGCTGATAAGTATAAGGTTCCCCGTATCGCGTACGTCAACAAAATGGACATCAACGGCGCAAACTTCCAGAGAGCGGTTGATATGATGAGGGAAAGGCTTTCCGCTAATCCCGTTCCCATCGAGCTGCCTATCGGCAAGGAAGAAACCTTTAAGGGTATCGTAGACCTCGTCGAAATGAACGCCGAAATTTACGACAGTGAAGACGGCAAGCAGTATCACAGGGACGAAATCCCCGCAGATTTGCGCGACGCTGCGGAAGAGGCTCACATGGCTGTCATGGAAGCCGCTGCCGAGGGCGATGACGAGCTTATGGAGAAGTTCCTTGAAACTATGGAACTCACCCCCGACGAAATCCGCAGAGGTTTGAGAAAGGCTACCATCGCTATGAAATGCACCCCCGTGCTTTGCGGTTCCTCGTATAAGAACAAGGGCGTTCAGATGCTTTTGGACGCGGTTATCGACTATCTTCCTTCCCCCGTCGACGTAGCTCACGTCAAGGGCGTAAACCCCGACACGGGCGCAGAGGAAGAGAGAGCAACCTCCGACGAAGAACCCTTCGCAGGACTTGCTTTCAAGATTGCAACCGACCCCTTCGTAGGCCGCCTTGCTTATTTCAGAGCATATTCCGGCGTGCTTGACGCAGGTTCTTACGTTTACAACTCCACAAAGGGTAAAAAGGAAAGGGTTGGCCGTCTCGTTCAGATGCACGCTAACACCCGTACTGAAATCCCCAAAATTTATTCGGGCGATATCTGCGCAATCGTAGGTCTTAAAGACACGTCCACGGGCGACACGCTCTGCGACGAAGCGCATCCTATCGTGTTGGAGCAGATGACTTTCTCCGACCCCGTTATCCAGCTTTCAATCGAGCCTAAGACAAAGGCAGGTCAGGAAAAGATGACTATGGCGCTTGTCAAGCTCGCAGAAGAAGACCCCACCTTCAAGACCTATACCGACCAGGAAACCGGTCAGACCATTATCGCGGGTATGGGCGAATTGCACCTCGACATTATCGTAGACAGACTTCTTCGTGAATTCAAGGTTGAAGCAAACGTCGGCGCACCTCAGGTTGCTTACCGCGAAACTATCCGTCAGGCAGTTGACTGCGAAGGTATGTACAAGCGTCAGTCGGGTGGTAAAGGTCAGTACGGTCACTGCAAACTTCATATGATTCCCGGCGAACCCGGTTCGGGCTACGTGTTCGAGGATTTAACCGTCGGCGGCTCTATTCCCAAGGAATATATCCCCGCAATCGACAAGGGTATCCGCGGCGCAGCTAAAAACGGCTTCCTTGCAGGCTATGAAGTAGTGGACTTCAAAATTCAGGTTTACGACGGAAGCTATCACGAAGTCGACTCCTCGGAAATGGCGTTCCAGATTGCAGGCTCTATGGGCTTTAAGGACGGTATGGCAAAGGCTAAGGCAGTCCTTCTCGAGCCCATTATGAAGGTTGAAGTTATCACCCCCGACGACTATTTCGGCGATATTATGGGTAACGTAACCGCACGCCGCGGCACAATCGTGTCCACGGACGACAGAGCGGGCGCAAAGGTAGTAGACGCGGAAGTTCCTCTTTCCGAGATGTTCGGTTATGCAACCGACCTTCGTTCGAGAACGCAGGGACGCGGACAGTTCACTATGCAGTTCGACCACTATGCGGAAGTTCCCAAGTCGGTAGCCGAAAAAGTTATCGGAGAGAGAGCTAAGAGGAATTCATAAAACTTTTTCGGCGACTTGAAAAAAAGTAATACGGCATAGTGCCTTGCCGCGCTTGCGTGGCAAACCAAAAAATCTTTTCAAGTCGGTAGCCGAAAAAGTTATCGGTGAGCGCGCAAAGCGCAATAGCTAATATTAACTTTTAAACCGCCTTTAATTGGCAAAAAAAGTTAAAAAATTTACTAATTTTAATTGTCTTTTTCATATTTTTAATATATAATTAAGACAGCGTTTTAAAAAACGCAAATTGCAGCAATAATGATAGATAGCTGCGACGGCCCTTTCGGGACGGAAGTTATCATTTTTATAAAAAAATATTTTAGGAGAAACAAAAATGGCAAAGGCTAAGTACGACAACAGCAAGCCCCACGTTAACATCGGCACAATCGGCCACGTTGACCACGGCAAGACCACTCTGACCGCAGCTATCACTATGGTAATGGCGTGCAAAGGTCAGGCAGCAAAGATGAAATACGACGAGATTGATAAGGCTCCCGAGGAGAAGGCTCGTGGTATAACAATTAACACGGCACACGTAGAGTATCAGACGGACAAGCGTCACTACGCTCACGTTGACTGCCCGGGACACGCAGACTACGTTAAGAACATGATTACCGGCGCTGCTCAGATGGACGGCGCAATCCTCGTAGTTGCTGCAACCGACGGTCCCATGCCCCAGACCAGAGAGCACATCCTGCTTTCCCGTCAGGTAGGCGTTCCCTACATCGTAGTATTCCTCAACAAGTGCGACCAGATGGACGACCCCGAACTTCTCGAGCTCGTTGAAATGGAAATCACCGACACTCTTGAAAGCTACGGCTTCAAGGGCTGCCCTATCGTTAAGGGTTCGGCTCTCAAAGCTTTGGAAAAAGCTTCTTCCGGCGCTCCCGATGCAGAAGTTCTTGCAGCTCCCGAATGCCAGTGCATTCTTCAGCTTATGGACACCATCGACAGCTTCATTCC
>JAIDRY010000063.1 GCA_029061465.1 Clostridia bacterium | reverse complement strand
TTGCCCTGTCAAGCGAATAAGCAAAGTCTTCAGGCGTTTCGTCGGCAAGACCCGCAATTAAATCGAGATTAATTTCAAAACCGTATTTCTTTGCCATTTCATAGGCTTCGACTGTCTGTGTCGCCGTGTGCTTTCTGCCTATTTTCTTTAACGTTTCGTCGTTAAAAGATTGCGGATTTACACATATTCTCGATACGCCGTATTCTTTTGCAAGCTTTAATTTATCCTCTGAAAATACGTCCGGCCGCCCAGCCTCCACAGTATATTCGACATCATTTCCGAAAAGCTCGTTAATAGCTTTATAGACCGGTTCTATTTGATAATTCTCAAGCACGAACGGCGTTCCGCCGCCGATATAAATACTGCGCAGATTTTTAACAAACGGCTTTATTGCGTGAAGCTCTCTCACTACACACTTTATATATTCTTCAATATAGCCGCGCGTATTTGAAATGGGTGCGGTAATAAACGAGCAATAATCGCACTTGGTAGGACAAAACGGAATACTTATATACAAGTCCTGTCCGCCATTCTGATACGTACCTTCTTGCGCAGTTAAAACGCGCTTAACCAAGTCTATATTATTCTTCGATACGCACATCTTATCAAACAGCTTTTCAAAGTCTCCGCCTGCCGCTATTTCGGTATATGCAAGCTTGGTCGGCCTTATTCCCGTAAGTGCACCCCAAGGTAAATCACCTTTAAATTTTGACAATACCTTATAAAAGGCAAGCTTTACTGAACGTTTTGCCAGGCGCTTGAACACGATATCGTCTTCCGCCTTATACTCTTCCTCAAAGTCGTAAAACTCGCCGTTATACTCTATGGAGTTAAAAAACTTACCGTTCGAACATGAAAAGTAATGTGTGAAATTTTCTTCTTCACAATCGAATGCTCGGATAACGAGCATTATTTCCTCACGCAAACCTTCGCTGTTGGTATTTAGCATTATAACTCCCTAAGATACGGATTAAACTTTTTCTCTCTATCAAGCGTGGTATCTTCACCGTGACCACAATAGAGAATGTAATTTCTATCAATTTTATTCAGCTTTTTTAAGCTGTTTTTTAATTCCTGCGCATTACCTGTGGGCAAATCACATCTTCCGATACTGCCGGCAAAGAGTGTGTCGCCGGTAAAAATTGCCCTGTCGGTTTTGTAGCAAATACTGCCCGCAGTATGTCCGGGCATGAGCATTACTTCAAACTCTACGCCGCAAATCTCGAATTTCTCGCCGTCCTTAAGGGTACGCGCGATTTTAAATTCAGGAACGTAGACTCCGCCAAAAATGCCTAAATATTCCTTGCTGAAAATAAGGTCTTTTTCTTTCTCACCGCAATATATCGGTACTCCGGCGTCGTAAAACGCTTTACAGCCGCCCACGTGGTCAAAGTGGCCGTGGGTAAGTAATACGGCGCAAACCTCAACGCCGGCCTCTTTACAAACGTTAAAAACGCTTGCTGACGCGCAATCAATTAAAACGCCCTTTCCGTTATCATAAAGCAGAAAACTGTTGCACCAACCCTGCCTTGAAGGTATTTTTAAAATTTTCATCAGTTCGTAGTCCTGAATACGTCTATTACGTGTTTGTCACGTTTAATGCGGTTAATTAAAAGGTCTATATCCGAGCGTTTGTTAAGCTTAACCCGCACTTCTACTTCCGCCTGCTTCTCTTTATTTACGCGCCCATTAATTTGCGTAATCGAGAGATGCATTGCCGCAATTTCGGCTATTACAAACGCTGTCAAACCGTCGTAGTTGTCCGCAACGACTTTAATTCCCGCAAGGAAGTCAGCGTCAATATCACCGGTCCACTGCGCGGGTTGCAGGCGGTTACTGTCAAGCCCGCTTAAATTGGAGCAATCTGTGCGGTGAACTATAACGCCTCTGCCATGAGATATAAAACCTACTATATCGTCGCCGGGAACAGGACTGCAACAGTGCGCAAACTTGACAAGAAGTCCTCCCATTCCTTTAATAGTTACGCTGCCCGAAGGACTGTGCCTAAGTTTATTGCCGTCCACAACATCGACGGGCTTGGGCATTTCCTTTTTATAATAATCTATGAGCTTATAAACGACCTGATTTACGCCCACCGCACCGTATCCGACGGAAGCCATCATTTCGTTTACCGAGCTGAATACGAGCTTATTCGAAAGCTTTCTGAACGACTCTTCGTTTAATAAGTCGTTAAGGTTATAGCCCTTTCGCTTTGCCTCGGCTTCAAGCATAGCGCGCCCCGTCTTGATATTCTCGTCCTTCATTTCGCGCTTGAAGAATTGACGGATTTTCGCCTTTGCCGAGCCTGATTTTACAAATTTCAACCAGTCCCAAGAGGGACCTTTACTGTTTGACTGAGTCAAAATTTCAACCACGTCGCCAGTTGTGAGCGTGGAATTAAGCGCAACTATCTTACCGTTGACCTTTGCGCCAACGCATTTATTACCGACTTCCGAATGTATTGCGTACGCAAAATCTACAGGAGTTGCTTCAAGGGGAAGAGAAATTACCTTGCCTTGCGGAGTAAATACCAGAAGCTCATTGTCGTATAAATCGTTTTTTAGGCTGTCTACAAACTCCTTTGACTCGTTTAAACTGCCTTGCCAGTCCATAACGTCACGAATCCATGAAAGACGCGCGTCGAAATTATTTTCACTTGATTTGTTTTCTTTATATTTCCAATGCGCTGCGATACCGTATTCAGCCATTTTGTGCATTTCAACCGTTCTTATTTGTATTTCAAAGAACTGACCGAAATTAGTAACAACAGTCGTATGCAGCGACTGATACATATTGCGCTTAGGCGTAGCTATATAGTCCTTTATGCGCCCAGGAACAGGCTTCCACTGCTTGTGGATTTTTCCCAGAATTTCATAGCATTCTTCCGTAGTATCGACGATTACGCGTACAGCCGTCAAATCGTAAATCTGGTCCAAAGTCTTGCCTTGGTTTTTCATTTTGCGGTATATGGAATAAAAATGTTTGGGTCTGCCGAGCACCTCGCCGTCAATATTACTTTCTTTTAAAATATTTTTAATTTCCTCAACCACGAAATCGACGAAAGATTTTCTGTCGTGTAATTCCTGATTAATGTTGGTTACCAAAAACTCGTAAGCCTCAGGGGCAAGG
>JAIDRY010000062.1 GCA_029061465.1 Clostridia bacterium | reverse complement strand
TGATAAGTCCGTTATGCGTCCAGTATTTTGCAAACTGTTTGCCCGTAAGGCTTTCCGTCTGCGCGATTTCGTTTTCGTGGTGAGGGAAAATGAGGTCGCGCCCGCCGCCGTGAATATCGATTTGGTCGCCGAAAGCCGCCATATTCATTGCGGAACATTCTATATGCCACCCGGGTCTGCCCTTGCCCCAAGGAGAATCCCAGCTTATCTCCCCTTCTTTCGCCGCCTTCCACAAAGCAAAGTCGGCGGGGTTGCGCTTGTCCGCGTTGTTCTCCACGCGCACGCCGTCAAGCATATCTTCAACCGAGCGGTTGGAAAGACAGCCGTAGCGCTTAAAGCTGTCGACCGCAAAGTAAACGTCGCCGTTTGACGCGGGGTATGCGTGCCCGCTCTCGACAAGCCTTTGAATAAAGGTTTGAATATTTGCAATATTTTCCGTAGCCTTCAACCAAAGCGTAGGTTCGTCCACGTCGAGCTCGCCCATAATCGCGTCGATTTTTTTAATCATTTCAGCGGCGTAAATGTCGGCGGGGATACCCGTTTCTTTAGATTTTGCTATAATTTTATCGTCGACGTCCGTGTAGTTGCGGGCGTAAGTAACTTTAAAGCCTTTCTTTTCAAGGTACTTGCGCATAACGTCGTAGACGAGCGCCTGATAGCCGTGCCCTACGTGAGCCTCACCCGAAACGGTTATGCCGCAGGCGTACATCTTTACCTTACCATCTTCAATGGGAACGAATTCTTCCTTTCTCCTCGTCAAGGTGTTGTATATGCGCATAAAAACTCCTGTTGTTTTAGTCGGTTTGCTTTAAAATTATTCTTGCGGGAACGCCTACCGCCGTAGCGTACGGCGGCACGTCGCAGAGTACTACGGCTCCCGCGCCTACCTTCGCGTAATCGCCTATGGTAATATTTCCCAGAACCTTGGCGCCCGCCGAAATTACGCAGTATTTACCCACCGTCGGGTGGCGCTTGCCCTTTTCCTTGCCCGTTCCGCCGAGCGTCGCACCCTGATAAATTACGGTACCCTCGCCGACCGACGCGGTTTCACCTATCACTACGCCCGTGCCGTGGTCGATAAACACTCCCGCGGAAATCTCGGCGGCGGGGTGGATTTCTATCCCCGTCTTAAACTTGGCGCGCTTTGCAACCAGAGCCGCTAAAAATTTCAGCTTGTGGCGGTAGAGAAAGTGCGCAAGCCTGTGCCTTGAAAGTGCGCTTATTCCCGAATAGGTGAATAAAATTTCTAACTTATTCCGTGCGGCAGGGTCGTTTTCCATAGCCGCCGATATATCTTTTCTTAAATCTCTAAATAACATTTTTTGCCGCTTTTTCCATATTATGAAAAACGGCAATTTGACGTTACTTTGATTATATAACGATTTTTGCTCAAACGCAAGTCTTTTAAACTGATTAATGCGTGTTATTAAATAACACGCGTAAATATTTTTAACAAGTTTTGTGAAAATCCTTGACTATTTGTTGTTAATATATTACACTATTGATAAGGATTGACTGTGTAATTAACAAATTTTTAACCACTGTTGTTTAAAAATTTCACGTTATACTAATTAATTTATCAGCGAGGTGCACTATGAAGCGCGAAAGAATAGAAGACATAGCCGAAATATTGGACAAACGCGGCAAGATGACTTTGGAACAGCTTGAAGAGGTTTTCCCCAACGTATCGCAGATGACACTGCGGCGCGATTTGTTCCAGCTTGAAGAGGATGGGCGCATTATCCGTATACGCGGCGGCGCAATGTCCGTAAAGGAAGTTCAGAAGGTTTCGGGCGAGGCTTACACCAAAAAGACGACTATCAACACGGACGCGAAAATAGTAATCGCACAAAAGGCGGCGGCTTTGATTGACGACGGCTCGTGCGTGTTCATGGACGGCGGCACGACCGCAATGTACCTTTCAAAGGAAATACCCGATATGAACTGCCATATCTTCACCAACGGTATTGCCGTTGCAATGGAGCTTGCGCAGAAAAAGAATATCAATATAACCGTCGTCGGCGGACAGCTTATGAAAGACAATCTTTCCACCGCTTCCCCCGCGTCGCGCGCTTACTTCGATTCGACGAATTTTGAAATTGCAATCGTTTCCGCAACGGCATTCACCCCCGAAGAAGGATTTTCGTGCAATTCACAGATAGAGAGCGACTTACTCCGCGACGTGTTCAAAAAGGCGCGTCACGTTTATATGATGCTCGACAGCTCGAAGATAGGTAAGATAAATCCCTATACCTTTGCAAGGCTTGAAGACATCGACGTGCTTATCACCGACGACCACTTCCCCAAAGAATTCAAAGAGCTTTTTGAAAAGAATAATATAGTAGTAATGTAAAACAGTTCACAAAAGCAATTGCGCGGACCGTTCGGTCCGCGCAATTTTTTATTATAAATCAATCGCTCCACTTGTGTTTGGACAATACCCTGTCCTTGACGTCGTCGTAGTACTCGAAGTATTTTTCGCGCATCTGTTCGGGAGTGGTGCAGTCCTCGAAAAATCCCAAAAGCTCGTCAAGCTCGTCGGCGGTAAAATCCGAAAGACAGAACTCGCCGTCAAACGCCTGCGCAAGCTTCATCAAATCCCAGCTTGTGGCTTTCATTCGCCCTCCTTCGTGAGCACCGTGGACGTTAAGACCGAGCTGAACCTTTCCGCAATATGCGCACACTTACACGTAAACGAATAGTAAATATCGTAACCCTCTCCGTACAGCGTTTCGAGGTTGCCAAGTCCTTTGGATATAACTGCGTCGCTGTACTTTATAAGCGAAAGCACTTCCGGCGTAACCTCTTTTAAATATGTACCGGGGATATCCGTTCCGTTTGAAACTATTCTCGCATAGTCGCCAAGCCTCACTTCCTCGGCGTCCTCTTCCGTAACGTCGTTAATCACGGGTGAACCGCGCACGACGGATATTACTTCTATCTGCGGATAGACCTGCTTTATAACGCGGATTAATAATTTGTCGAGCACAATTTCGCCGCAGTTATCGTGCAGAAAGCACAGCGTTTTAGCACTTTTGAGCTTGCTTTTCAGACTTCCCAAAACTCCGCTGTCGGGATTAGCGCGCGCGGCGGCGGAAATAACCAAATCCACGGCACCCTCGTCAAGGTCGGAAACCCTTGCAAAATCGATATAGTTAGCCGCCATAGCGTACTTCATTGCCTCACGCACGGGGTCGGCGGCGGCAGTTATTTCGGCGTAAAGCTCGTCCTCCATTGCAAGTAGCTTTTGATTGAAAAGGCGGCGTTCGGCGGAATAGTCTATCACGTCCCCGAAAATTTTGGCGTGCAGTCTGTTGATATCGCGCATCAAAAGCGGCGCGCAATAGTCCGCGGGCGGGTTCTGACAAAGCGCCCTTACTCCCTTTTCAAATGCGTCGTACTTCTCACCGCCGCCGCACTCGCGGCGAACCTTTTTCAATTGGCTGTTGTAAAGACAGCCCTTACATTCTTCATCAAGTAACATATTTAAATTATACCATATAAAAGTCAAAACGGCAACCCCGAAAGGTTACCGTTTTATCCATATTAGTTAATTATTTTGAAGGAGTAAATCCGAGCATGGTCGAAAGATTGTCAAGACCGTAGGTCGCCGCCGCACTTGCGTCTACCGTGCAGGTATTTGCAATCGATGCTGAAATTGCGCCGTCGCCAGTGTTGTTGGCTTCAATCATGTTTGCGGGCTTAGGCTCGTTGCCGCTCATCGTGCAGTAACGCTGCCCCTCGCCTGTTCCGGCAGTGTGTGCCGCTTTGCTGTATTTTGCGGAAATTTCGCAGTTGATAACTACCATCTTCATATCTGCGCCCCACGCTCTGCCGAGTGCAATCGAACCGTCCTGAACGTTGTCGTCGCTCGTGAAGGTACAGCCGTTGTAAACGTAATAGTAAGTGTTTGCAACCGAAGGCTTGAGTGCGGTTATATATCCGCCGTTTTTAACGTTTTCGCCGGCACCAATTGAATAAATCGTGCAATGGTTAAAGTAAGTTATCGCATCCTGTCCGAAGATGAAGTCGGTGTGTCCCTCTATCCAGCAATCCTTGAAATAATGCTTACCCTTGTTTGCGTAAAGAGTATCGTGATACGAAGTCATCTTGCAGTTATAGAACTCTGCCTGCGTGCTTTCGATAAACAAAGCAACTGCCTGCGAATTGCCCGATATGGTAAGCGACAAATCGTAAAGTGCTTTTGTATTGTAATAGTTTTTAAAGGTGATATTTTCAGCTACGAAACCCGTCGCCTTCGAGGTTACGGAAACAGTACCGCTGCCGTTAGTACCGTAAGCCGAACCGGAGGGGTCCTCGCCGCCTGCAATAGCGTCGTACCAGATAACAACGCCGTTATTCGTCGTAGCGTCAGGGGTAGCCGTTGCCGAACCGATAAGTTTTACGTTGGGAGTATCTACGCTTACCTTTTCGTTGTATTCGCCGTCGGCAATGTTGATAACCTTGTTTACAGTATCGGCAACGCCGCTCGCTTTCACGTAATTGAGCGCATCGGAAATGGTGTGGAAGTTTGCGCTTGAAACGGGCTTTGACTTATCAACGCCGATGGTAAGCATGTTGTTCTCAACCTGAGGCGCGGCTACAACGTATACTTTTAACTCGCCCTTTACTTTTGCGTCGGCTTTTGAAGTTACGGTCAACGTCTTTTCGCCTATCGTCGTGAAATCGACGTTACCGATTTCGTACTGACTGGTGTTGAGTTTAACCGTTACAGACTTCTCGCCGCAGGTTGCAACGCCGTTTACCGTAAGACCGTCGGCTTTTACAGCGTTAGCTGCGCCCTGCACGAATACAGTCTGGAAGTTCGTCTGCTTGTTGCCGTTTGTTACAAACGTATGAAGCGTTAAGCTCTCGAGCTTGTAAACGGTAACAACGTAAGCCGCCGTTACGGTTTCGCCGCTCTCTGTATAGAAAGCCCTTACTACGTACTCACCGGGTTTAGTCGTGTCTACCGACGATGAATCGACGGTAAGCTCCGTCTGATTTTTATACGAGTCGTTTTTATATTTTACGGAAGCGTTAAGCCCTGTCGAAGAGAACGTTTCGCCGACGAGGAAATCTGTTTTAGAAGCGTTTGCCACCATTGAAGAAGGCAAACTCTTTTCAAGCTCTTCGGTAACGGAGAGCTCCGTAATACGGACGGAACCGCTACCGGCAAAGGTATATACGCCCGCGGCTAATCCCGATTGCTCAAACGTAAACGACACATTATTTGCAACGTCGGAATAAGTACCAAGTACCGTTCCGTCGGGAGCCTTTACCGTTCTGCTTGCGCCGCTACCAGACGCACCTTTCGCCACAAGTTTAATCGAGTTCGTACTACCCGTAAGCTTTATCGTTACAGCCGTGGTCTGGGTATTCATAGCCGAGTTACCGGGTTCAAACCTGCCGCCCGCAAAAGTAAATTTTTCTCTGTACGTATAGCCGCCGGAAGGAATATTGACTTGCGCAGTTGTACCGATAACGCCGCTTATTTCGTCTGCCGCCGCCTGAATGTCAAGGGTGGTTTTAACCTGTTCCGTACCCGAAACGTCAGACGAACCGCCGTCTTTTCTCTTCCAGCCCGCTTTAAGCGTTAAGTTCTTTGTTACGGGAGAGTTGAAATTGTAATCGGTACCGTCCTCGTTTTTCCACTTTGTAAAGGTATATCCCGGTCTTTGAGGAACAGCCTCAACCGCCGTTACCTTTTCACCCTCCACAATGGTCTGTCTGTCGAAAAGATTTCCGTCAAAAGTAAACTCTACCGTATAATAATTTGTTACGGGAGTTACGTACTTATATGAAACGGAGTTAGACGCCGCGCTCGCGCTCTCTCCCGCAAGCGCCTTTACCGTATAATTGTAGGTACCTTCTTCCGTCTTATTTATCGTATATGAAGTTTCCGTCTGTTTTCCAAGCGAAGTCGCGCCTTCAAAGACTTCGTAATTAGTTGCATTCGGAACTGCCGCCCAACTGATTACGTTGTCCTTAATGGTAATTACGGGTGCGGATAAATTAACATAGTCGCAGACGTCGCACTTGCCGTCTACCAGGTGGTGGTCGGCATTATCGTATTTCTGCCCCTCGTGCTCTTCACAGGTAGCTACGTGCCAGTGCTGAGTGTTGTCATAAGCCCACTTACCGTTGTTGGTGTGAGTATGCTCTTCGTTACACGCCGAGAAAGCGAACGCAGAAGAAACTGTGATTACGCTCATTGCAAGCGCAACGATTTTTTTGGTCTTTTTCATATTTTCCTCCATATTTAAAACAAATAAAGTTTTTAGCGTAAAGGTTACTTTACGCTCTCTGCATATGAAAATAGGCAGAAATTTATACAATATAATTATATAATAAAATTTTGTTCATTTCAACCATTTTAGTGAAATTTTTTAACTCTGCTGAAATATATATTGCTTGTTATCAGGGCTAATTTATGATATAATAAAAACGGTTAATTACAGGGGAAAAATGGATAAGTTATTATTAGTCGACGGAAGCAATCTTCTTTTTCAGATGTTTTTCGGAATGCCCGCGCGGATATTCAACAGAAATGGCAAATTAGTTCACGGAACGGTAGGCTTTGTCGGCGCGTTACTCAAAATTATACGAATGACTAACCCGACGCACGTTGCCGTATTTTTTGACGGCGAGCATGAAAACGGGCGGGTTGCTCTCAATGCGGATTATAAGACAAACCGGATAGATTACAGCAAGGTTCCCGAAGAGGAATGTCCCTTTACGCAATTACCAGATATTTACGCCGCGCTCGATTGTCTTAAAATCAAGCGTGCAGAAACGGCGGTATGCGAAACGGACGACTGGATAGCGGGCTACGCGTTGACTTACGGACAGGATACGCAAATTATTATATCGTCGTTTGACAGCGACTACTTTCAGCTTATAACCGACAACGTTTCCGTGCTGAGATATCACGGAGTTAAATCAACGGTGTGCACTCCCGATTACGTATTCAACCGTTACGGAGTTTCGCCCTCCCGGTATGCAGATTTCAAATCGTTAGTCGGGGATACCGCAGACAATATCAGGGGCGCGGATAAAGTCGGACCGAAGACCGCGGCGCTACTACTGGATAAGTTTGAAACGCTGGATAACGTAATAGCAAATGCAGAGAGAATAGAAAGACTTTCTTTAAGGAATTCTATCATTGAAAATTCGGAAAGATTGCGGACAAACTATAAACTAATCAAGCTGACGGACGGAGCGGAGCTTCCCTATCGGCTTGACGAGCTTGTATATAACAGCGAAAATTTAACCTCAACCGAGGTTTTAAAACAAATCGGTATTTTACCGTAATTAATAAGTTTTAACACGCAAACCATCGCATAACAAAAAAGACACAGCACCCACATTGTGGATGCTGTGCTTTTTTTGAAATCCGGCAACTACCTTATCTCCCAGGGTTAAAACCCAAGTACTTCTGGCGTAAACGAGCTTAACTTCTGTGTTCGGAATGGGAACAGGTGGGTCCTCGTTGCTATCGTCACCGGAATGGTTATATAACGGCAAAAGCCGATAATATACTTTGTTTATACGAAGACTGGCAACTGCACAGAATTGAAGTGAAAATTACAAATAAGAAAAGTTGCTCGTTAAAAATGTAGCTAATCTTTGTTAGAATTCGTAAATCTCTGTTCTTTTTCTCAATTTCTTGAGATCAAGCCCTCGACCTATTAGTATCGGTCAGCTCAATGCATTTCTACACTTACACCTCCG
>JAIDRY010000061.1 GCA_029061465.1 Clostridia bacterium | reverse complement strand
AACATATTTTTTACGAAGGTCTTAAAATGACGGAAGAAATTAAAAAATCCATATCTGAAATAATAAAAATAAATTCTGAACAAACGGCGCCTGCAGCGGGGGCGCCATGCGGCAAAGGCGCGAGAGAAGCGCTTGATTATTTTTTAAGCCTTGCTTCCTCCTTCGGGTTTGAAACTAAAAATTACGAGGGCTACGCGGGGGAAGTAATTTTCGGCGAGGGCGAAGAACTTGCCGTTTTAGTTCATCTTGACGTAGTGCCCGCGGGAAGCGGTTGGCTTCACGAGCCTTACGGCGGTGAGATTGACGAAGTTACCCGCCGCATATGGGGGCGCGGAACTATGGACGACAAGGGCCCCGCAATAATCACGCTGTACGCAATGAAAGCTTTAAAGGACGAGGGCTTTACCCCGAAAAGAAAAATTAAGCTTATTGCCGGCTGTAACGAGGAGAGCGGCTGGGGCTGTATCGACTACTATAAAAAACACGCGCATATGCCCGACGATGGATTTTCGCCCGACGCGGACTTCCCCGCTATTTACGCCGAAAAGGGCATTTTGCACCTTAGTTTGAAATTTAGAGCAAACGCAAGCTTTTCAGGGCTTTGCGGCGGCGAACGCGCGAATATGGTCTGCGACAGGTGCGAGGTTACAGCGCCCACGAACGGCGACATGAAAAAATATAACCTTACCGTTGAAAACGGAAAGATTGTCGCAAAGGGCAAGTCGGCGCACGGCTCCACCCCCGACGAGGGTATCAACGCGATTGCGCCTGTTTTGCAATACCTCGGCTTAGACGAAATTTATAAAACTCTGTTCGTCGATTGTTTCGGTTTGAAGAAACTGCACGACGAAACGGGCTTCCTCACTTTCTCGCCCAACGTGATAAAACAGACGGGGAACGAAATTGCGGTAACGTGCGATATCCGCTATCCCGCTACCTTTAAAACGGAAGATATATTGAAGCATATCACCGTGCCTTATGAAATTTTGTCCGAGCAAGCCCCCCTCTACAACGACGCAAACTGTTTTTTAATTAAGACGTTAAACGGCGTTTACAACGAGGTTACGGGCAAGAACTTAAAGCCCCTTGCAATAGGCGGCGGCACTTATGCGCGCGCTTTGAAATGCGGGGCGGGCTTCGGACCCGAAGAGCCTGGCGAGGAGAGCACTATTCATCAGGCAAACGAATATATCACCTTTGAAAAGATTGAAAAGTGCTTTAAAATTTACAAGCTTGCGATAGAGCGGCTGACTAAGTAACATGGCGAAAAACGGAAAAAAACTTGCAAAAAAAATAATATTCGCAATCGTTGCCGCGTGCATTATCGGTGCAATCTTAATCGTTGCGCTGGGGCTTGAAATTGCGTTCGTTATTTCTGATAAGATAGAGTGCTGGCGCCCCGACTACGAAAAAGAGGATTTGACCGAAGTTTTAAACAAGACCGCACTCGACGATACGGACTACGAATTTTTGTACGCGCAGACGGGGCTTACAAAAGCGGGCGTTGACCGTGCGCTTTCGCGCGGCGCCGCAGGGAAAGCACGTATAAAGCAAATTCAGCAGGATTTTTTTGCCGAGCACACCGTTACCAACGCGAAGTTTGCACCTTACGTCTGCACGGACTATATCGAAAAAAACGTTGCCAATATTTATTACGAGAAGGGCGATATCCTTATCTCCTCCTCCACCCATATTTCGGGCGTGCGCATAGGACACGCGGCGCTTGTGATTGACGGTACCAACGTTTTGCAGGCTAACGCCTACGGAAGCGTATCTAGGGTTTCGAGCGCGGCGGAGTTTACAAACCGCGTAAATTTTATGGTGTTCCACGTTAAGGACGAAACCGCAGACCGCAAAACGCTGAACGAAATAGTAGACTACGCGGAAAAGAATTTGCAGGATATCCCCTACGAGGGGCTTGCGGGACTTCTTTCAAATAAGGAAGAAATATCCAAAACGCAATGCGCCCACATTGTTTGGTACGCATTTAAACAGTTCGGCATAGACCTTGACAGCAACGGCGGCTCAATGGTTACGCCCTACGATATGGCAAACTCGCCCCACCTCGAGCTTGTTCAGGTTTTCGGTTTAGACACCCAAAAGCTTTGGAGATAAAATGAGAAGATTTAAACAGCAATTAAGCGTTGAAGAGACCGAGCGAATTTTAAAAGAGAACACTTCGGGAGTGCTGTCCGTAATAGATTGCAACGGCTACCCCTACGCCGTGCCGCTAAGCTACGTTTATGCGGATAACAAAATTTATTTCCACAGTGCGAAGTCGGGGCATAAGATAGACGCAATTAAAAACTGTGAAAAAGCGACTTTCTGCATTATAGATAAAGACGATGTCAAGCCCGAACAATACACCACGTATTATAAAAGCGTAATTGCTTTCGGAAAAGCGTCGATAGTTGAAAACGGCGAAGAAGTGCTTACTGCAATTAAAGCGCTGGGCGAAAAGTACTACCCCTCCCACGATAAAGAACTGAACGCTGAAATCGAAAAATTCAAATCCGCATTTTTTATTATCCGATTTGATATCGAACACGTTACCGGCAAACAGGCAATTGAATTAGTGGACAAACAAGAAGATTAAAAAATGGAAAGAAAAGGCAAATATTTTGAAAGCGAACTGCCTGAGGGCTACCGCACCGTCAAGACGATTGACGCGAAAGATAAAAAAGTAGGCGTAATTTTAAACCTTATCGCGCTTATCCCTCTTACAATAAGTCTTTTGGTAGCATACTATGCAATGGGCGAACCGACGCTTATTGCGGACGACGCAAGCGTCTGGGAATTTCCTATGAGCATTCTGGTTTCTTGTATAGTTCTGATAGCTTACGTAATTTTTCACGAGCTTGTGCACGGCGCGGTCTATAAATTTTTTACTCGCGAAAAGCTAACTTTCGGGCTGACGTTTACGGTGGCTTTTTGCGGAGTTCCCAAAATTTACGTTTACCGCAAACCCGCGCTCGCGGCTGTGCTTGCGCCGTTCGTTGTGTTTTTACCGATATTTTTAACGCTGTGCTTCGTGCTTCCTACTCCGCTTATGAAGATAATTGCCGCGTTTATGCTCGGTTTACATATCGGCGGCTGTGCAGGTGATTTGTGGGTGAGCGGACTTTTGATTTTTAAACTGCGCGACAATAAAACGCTTATTAACGACACAGGCCCCAAACAGACTTTCTGCATACCATATACGGAAGAAAATTAAATTCACAATATACAGCCCGCTATCTTCTTAAACGAAGATAGCGAACTTTTCGTTTTATTCTCTGCTAAGGCGCTTTTTGCAATAGCTTGTTTTACCGCAATGAGGACATTTAAGCCTTCTCCGCGTGAGCGTATGTGCGCCCCACAAGTAGGCTCCCATCGTGGGAACAAACCGTTCCCCGCAATACTTACACTCATATACACCTGCATCTCTTTCAAGCACACAGCCTACGGCAAGTCCCACGGCAATTACTACAATTGCAACGACGATTAACACAACTCTTAACCACGTTTCCATTTCTATTGTGCCGGCTACCCCTACCAACGTGGCGGCTGCAAGAACGGTAATAAATACGATTAAAGCTGTTAAAATCAATTTCTTTTTTGCTTCCGCCTTTTCCTTCAATAAGTCCATAATGTTTTCTTCTGCTCTTTTATGATATAGTTTTTCGTCAAGTCTTTCACCCGATAAAAGTTCGTTCACGCTTATTTTGAGCACTTCGCAAAGGGGAAGCATTAATCCGACTTCCGGAAGTCCGCTGCCCCTCTCCCACTTCGATACCGTCTTGTCGGAAATATTCAGCTTTTCCGCAAGCTCCCTTTGCGTTAGCGATTGCTCCTTACGCGTTTCCTGAATGAATTTACCGATTTTAACCTGATTCATAAGAGCACCTCCTGCAAACATTATTGCAAAAAAATATATGAATTCACACTCACGCTCCGTAGAGTTTATATCTACGAAAAGTAGATTTTTAATATTATACCATAAAAAACGCATTTTAAACAAGCCGAGGGGCTTTCACTCCTCGGCTTTATTATTTTTATGATTTAGTCGCAGTTAAAGCAACAGCCGCAACAGTTGCAGTTGCATGAACAGCAATCGCATTGCGAGCACCATATACGTTGCGTTATTACAGGGGTTGGTGTCGGCTGATTAATAACCGTGGTCACCTGATTGCTGTAAGTTACAATCGGGGGTTCGCCCGAATAGTCGGTTACTGCCGATATATTTATAACAGTTTTCATATCAGTCCACCGTTACGTCGAATTCCACGGTTACCGCCTCCCCTACGGCAAGGTCGGGAAGCGCAAAGCCCGTTGCGGGGTTATAGGCGGGATAAGCTACGCCGTCGATTTTTACACTGCCCGCAGTAAACGTTGTGCCCGCGGGAATTGTATCGGTAAAGACAAGGTCGCTCTTTAACAGCGAACCCGTGTTGGTAATTACCGAAGTATAGTGCAGGGTATCGCCTTTAACCGCGTACGCCTTATCCACGCTCTTCACGTTGGTAATTCTGTTTGAAATTATCTGCACGGTAACGGTGTTGGTATTTTCGGAAAAATTCACGTTTACGCGGGCGGGGTCGTCTACCGTGTAATCAAGCGTTGCATAGTCCGTTACGGGCGACTGCGTCATAGGGTTGTTCGCCTGTATAGTGTACGTTACCGTTACGGCTTGCCCCGGGTTCAGGTTCGGCAAAGCAAAGCCCGCAACGGGGTCGTAAGTCGGCTGGGAAACGCCGTTTACGGTTACGCTTCCCGCAACGTAGGTTGCGCCGCTTGACATATTATCTCTAAGCACGAGGTTAAAAAGCTGTGTTTGCGAATTGTTGGTAATAACGACGGTGTGCACGGAGGTTTCGCCTTCCTGCAAAAACGTCTTATCTCCGCTCTTAACTTTGGGAACGGAATAAGTTAAAATTTCCGTCGTTACTATATTGCTGTCCAGCTCGGCGGCAATCGTCTGTCCG
>JAIDRY010000060.1 GCA_029061465.1 Clostridia bacterium | reverse complement strand
ATCTTGCACCTATTTTAACGCCCGTTTCCCGTTGGGATACCAACGATGACGGTACGTCGGATACGGTTATGAGATTTACCGAAAGCTGGCGTTCCGTAAAGAACACCGGTGTCTGCATTCCCAAGGCTTCTATCAAAGACGGAAACAAGCTGTCTGCGATTCTTGCGTTTATCGATTATCTGTATTCCAACGACGGTCAGATAATTGGCTCCTACGGTACCCAGGCTTCCGGAAAGGATAAGGCTGACGGCTACTGGTACGGTACTCCCGTAACTGCAACTATCGGCGGAGTGACCGTTACCAATGGCGTTGGTGACCTTGCGGCTCTCAAGACGGCTGGCGTAGTTGATACGGCAGACGGCGTGCAGTATTACATTGCAAATACCGAGGCTAATAAGGAAAACAAGCAGCAGTACTTCATGTACGGCAACAAGATTTACAGCGGTACTCCTTATAAGGATAGAAACATTCCCACGATGACCGATAACAACCTTACGTTCTACCATGGCGAGTCTGTTACGGACAGCGGCAAGATGGATTCGAAGAATACCACCGGTATCATTAAGAGCTACAAAAACAACTACACCAACTATGCCCGTGGCATTATAGGTGCGGCTCTTCCCATCGGTAACAAGGACCAGGGCTTCGAATATCAGTGCACGGCGCCTTGCGGCATCGACGGCTCGGCTGTAGTTGCGGCTGCGCTTAACAACGGCACCATCAAGCACGTAACTCAGGAAGTTGACACTGCCAACTGGTGGTATACCGAAGCTCCCACCGTGCTTCCCATAAGCTCCGGCGAAGGTAGCACTATCGGCAAGCAGTTGTTCCTTGACGGTTCTGGTAAGAATACTGTCGGTATCTTCAATGCTACTTCCTCCGCAGGTGTTTCCAACGTTTACATTGACCTTGCGTTCTGGGGCTACAAGTCCGGCATGAAGATCGGTACCAATGGCAATACTTCGGGTGATTACGATATGCAGGCTAACGCTCAGGCGCTTATGACTTATATCGCAGGCTTAGAGGAAGGCGGTCTCGGTCTCAGAATCGAATACTATTCGAAGGCTTGGGGTGCTTTAACAGTGCTTTACGCATAATAATAGTTTAGGCTTTTATTGAAATTTTTGTTGTCTAAATAATCATAGTTTACCGAGAGTGCCCGTTTAAGGGCGGGCACTCTCAACGGTAAATATCAGAGGGGAGATTTGTAATGAAAACTCAAATGAGAGTTCAGAAAATCCTTATGCTTGTTTCACTCGTCGTATCGGCGCTGGTTTTTGTTTACGCGCTGTTCTTTATGACGGGTGGATTTGCTGACGTCTATCGTTTTATCGAAGGCGGTAAGGATTACATACACTGTGCCGAATTTGTTTCAACCTCGCAGAGCTTTGTTTCTACGTTGGTTGCTCTTAGTATAGTAATGATAGTTTTGGTTGCGGTAATGTAC
>JAIDRY010000006.1 GCA_029061465.1 Clostridia bacterium | reverse complement strand
GGAAAGTGTAGTATTCTTCGTTTAAAAATTCCCGCTTTTCGCCTAAGCCCGCGCATATGCGCGAAATAATGCCCTTTATCCTCGGAATATTGTTATTTTGCGATATGATAAAGGAATAAATCATTTCCTCGCGGTTCTGGTTGAGCAGTCTTAACCCGCCGTAAGCCTCGCAGCTTAACGATAAAAGGGGGATATTCAGGGACTTAGCGTAGTTTACTATTTCCCCGTAGTCGCGGTCCAAATCGAAATAATTATAAAAGTAATCCGCGTCGTCGCACTCGACGGTCGTCTTTACTCCGTCGGAATAGACGTAGCAAGCCTTGTCCGCCGAGTTGACGAAATAGCCGTCTTTAAAGGGGCGGAAGCGGAAGGTCTGCCCGCATTCCAAAACGTGTTCGGGATTGAAATATTTTGCGTCGTAATCGAATTTCATCTTTTGCTCCAAAAAAATACAGCCGCTGTATAACGGCTGTATTTTATCATTTATTTATGAGATTGTCAATCGGCGAAATCAAAGCTTAAAGAGCCTGCGTTGACTTCCGCGCGTATCTTTTTGTCCGACGAACCCGTCTGTCCCGATACGTTGCAGCTGCCCGCGTTTTTGTCAACGGATATATTGTATTCTGCGCGCTTCACGTCGATATCGAACGAGGAAGAACCCGCGTTGACTTTCGCCCATATGTCGCCGCATACCACGCCGTCTATGTGGGAAGAGCCCGCGTTGACGTGTGAAGTTATTTTTTCGCATACTGCGCCGTCAACGTTTAAAGTTCCCGCGTTTATCTTCGCGTTAAGTTCGGGACATTCTATCCTGCCGAGGGAAACGGTGCCTGCGTTAAGTTCAAGCTTAACCCCCGAATATCCGCCGCTTTCTACTTTAAGCGTACCCGCATTTAAAGTCAAATCAAGCGCGAGGACGTCGTCTTTGGGTAAGTACACCGTAGTCTTGGGAATTTTCCACTGCTGCCATATAACCATGTTGTACCAGTATCTTTTGCCTGAAGTAACGCTGAGCTTTCCGTCGTGTTCCCTGACCTCGGTCTTATAGTTTTTGGCTTCGGGATATTCAACCTTTATCGCGTCGCCGCTGTAAAAAACAACCTCAACGGGGCCGGCCGAATAGTCGAGCTTTAACGTGTTATTATCCTGCGTGCACTCGTAAGTTTTGGTTTCCCAGTCTGTGTCCAGCGACCAGTCGTTAAGCCCTAAAATTACCAGAAACGCAATAAGTCCTATACTGAAAATTACTACACCTGCAACAATCATTTTTCCAAATCCTTTCATATTTTTGCTCTCCTTTTAACGAACAGCCCTTTAAGCCAAGAGAAGAATTTTTTAAACAGCTTCCACATCAGCTTTACAAGTCCGAAGCATATGGGGAAGAGTATGAGGCTCACGCCGAAAATCATTACTCCCGAGGCTATAGTTGCCGCGCCCGACGCAAGGTCCGTAAACAGTCCGCCTATTCCCGCGCCGATAGTCGCTACTCCCGAAATAAGGGTGGCTATGGGCGCAACGCAGATGCTTACCGTCGCAATCGTCATACCGAGTATTACGAAGAATATGGGTATGGCAAAGATTACGCATAGCAGGACGAACACCCAGCTTGTATCGCTTTCGTGCGCTTCCTCGGGCTTGGGGGCGTAGCGCCTGGGTTCTTCATACGGCTCGGCGGGCGGAGGAGGGGGAGGAGCCGAATAGCGTTCCTTTTCCCTCGGCTTTTCACGCGCGGGCTTTTGCCTTTCCTCGTAGTAAGGTTCGGGGTTTTCCGTAAGTATTCTCTGCGCCGCGTCGTATGGTGCGCCGAAGTCGTCTATTATTTCCCGCTCGGAAAATCCCGCGTCGCGCCTGTCTGCGTAAGCTTCCGCATAATAGTCTAAAACTCTGCGGCGCTCCGCTTCGGATACGCTTAATAAGTTGTTTTTAAGTTCGTCACGCCATTCGTTGTATTTCATTTTCTTCGCCTCCCTTAGCGACCTTTATTTTATATCCTGCCTTCGAAAATTTTTCTGTAAATGAGGTTTATTTCCTGCAAGTCTTCCCGCCCCGAATACAGCTTTTTAAGTCCGTCGCGCGTTATCTTATAGTATCGCCTAAGTCTGCCGCTATATTCAGCGGTGCGCGTGGTAACGTAGCCGCCTGCCTCCAACCTCTTTAAAATGGGGTAAAGCGTGCTTTCGGATATTTCTATAACTCCTTGTAAATCGCTTATTATTTTATAGCCGTAGCTTTCACCCTTGGACAGGGCGTAAAGTACGCACACGTCTAATATTCCCTTTTTTAACTGTATATCCACTTTGAATACCCCGCTTTGTCTAATACTATACATTGCATAGTATTAATTGTCAAGCGTTTTTGTTAATTTTATTTAAAATTTTTTATATGAGCCTTGGTCGAAAAACGCTTGCGGTACGACAAGCGTTTTTGTTAATTTTATTTAAAAATTTTTTTTGAATGGTGCAGGTAAAAAACGGCTTTATAAAAAACAGTTGCATTATCAAATAAAGGTTGGTATAATTAAAATGCGTATTTTGAGAATAGGGGTATAATGCCCCTTATAATGTTCAATACAACTATAAGGCATAGTTGTATCCTTTTTCCTATGTATTGAACTGAATAGGAAATCTCAAAATACGCAATCATTAGGGTACTCTATTGCGGGCAGCCTTAATGGTTGCCCTTATTTTTTTACCCGCAAAAAAGGAGTAACTATGAAGAAAAAATTTTTACTCACCTTACTATGCGTAGGTGCACTTAGCGGCGGACTTACATTATCTGCTTGGTCTTGCGGAACCGATACGCCGAATAAACCCGGCGAACCAGACCACGAACACAGATATGTTGAAACGGTGGTTGAACCCACTTGTCAAGACAAAGGTTATGTCTTATATAAATGTGAATGCGGAGAAGATTATAAGGACAATTATACAGAAGTAGTTGCACACAGCTATAAAGACGGCAAATGCATATGGTGCGGAAGTGAAAACCTTAAACCGACCGAAGGCTTAGAGTTCACTTTATCTGACGACGGCAGTTACTATTCAGTTACGGGTATAGGCACTGCAACGGATAAAAATATTGTTATTCCCTCAACGTATAATGAAAAACCCGTAACTGCAATAGGTGATTATGCGTTCGATTGGAGCGATCTGACAAGCATAACCATTCCCGACAGCGTAACTGAAATCGGTTGGTATGCGTTTAGAGGTTGTGAACGTATTAAAAGTATAAATTATATGGGCGATATAGCGGGTTGGTGCGAAATATCGAGACTTTACGAACTTATGCGCCGCGGAAGCGATAGAAAGATATACATAAAAGGGCGGGAACTAATTGAACTTGTAATTCCCGACGAAGTAACTTTAATCAGCGACTATGCGTTCGCTTATTGTAGCGGGTTGACGGAAATAGCAATACCGGACAGCGTAACTAAAATCGGTGATGCCGCGTTTATATGTTGTCGCAAACTTAGGAGTATAACGATACCAGACAGCGTAACTTCTATCGGTGAGTTGGCGTTCGGTGTATGTAGCGGACTGTTAAGCGTAACGATAGGCAATGGTGTAACTACAATCGGTAAAGAAACGTTCTATGATTGTAACGAACTTACCGATATAAGGTTTAACGGCACAAAAGATGAGTGGAAGGCTATTAAAAAAGGTAGCAATTGGGACGAAAAGACGGGCAACTACACCGTACACTGTACGGACGGCGATATAAGTAAAAGCGAGAGTTAATAGTGAATAAGTAATTTGAAGCGGCGCGGAGTGGCGAAATTGCTACTTACGCGCCGTATTATTTTAAATTTTTTACAAAACATATTTTTATGGTTACTTTGGAAAAAAATATCAATGCCGTAAAGGAAAAACTTACAAGTGAAGATATCCTCACTTTCGAGTTTGCAAGTGTTAGCGGAAAGAAGTTTGCCGTCGTCTATGCCGACGGACTTATTGACAAGCAGCTTTTGGGCGAGCTTGCCATTAAGCCTTTGAGGGACGTAAGGGAAGACGCAACTTACGAGGAGATAAAGGAAGCGCTTGCCTCGCCCGAGTTCAAAGAGGGGCAAAAG
>JAIDRY010000059.1 GCA_029061465.1 Clostridia bacterium | reverse complement strand
AAGATAGTGGGAGCGGTTGATAAAATTGTTTCTCGCCGTTCGGATATCAAGGTACACGTCGACAGGTGGGCGGTCGGAATTACGGCTGCGGACACACTCAAATTTATGGTCAAGGACGAGTTTGACGGCAACTATAAAAAGAAGCTCGGCTCTTCCCCCGCCGCCGGTTCGGTATTCAGACAAGTGGTCGATTGCGCAAATGAGGCAACTTTACTTGCGTTCACTAATATCGGCAACTGCTATAAAATAGATTTGTCCGAACGCGACCCCGTAGACTGGCGCGCGCCCGGACTCAAGCTTACGGACATATGTACGGAAGCGGCAAAGAACGAGCGCGTTGTAAAACTGTTTGCATTCAACAAAAAGAAAGACGGCGAAGTTATTATGTTCACAAAGCAGGGCGCGGTAAAGCGTACGCTTTGGAGTGAATTCGAAAACCTGAAAAAGCCCGTGCCCGCCATTAAGCTTAAAGACGGCGACGAGCTGTTGTGGGTTGAAAATTACGACGCCGACGAGTTTTCCACGATGCTTTTCGTTACTAAAAAGGCAATGTGTCTTTCCGCGGCTAAGGACGACGTACCCGTACAGGGGCGCGTTGCGGGCGGCGTAAAGGGAATAAGCCTCAACGCGGGCGACGAGGTAATATTTGCAACCCAGCAAAACGGCGAGGGCGAAATAGTGGTTGTAACCTCCCTCGGCGGCTTCAAGCGCGTTATATCCTCTCTTTTCGAAACGTATAACCGCGCGTCGAAGGGTGTAATGATTGCCGATATAAAGGGCAAGGGCGAACTCGTATTTGCGAACTACGTTACAATTCCCTATAAGCTTGCGGTATCTTACGGCGAGAAATCGTTTAAAGAAGTTGACACGGAAGATATCTCGATTGAAAGCCGCGTGTTTAAGGGCAAGCCGATAGACGGCGTCAGTGATATTAAAAGGGTAATTGCAATGCGGTATAAAACCGATTATGCCGGCGGCGCAATGCAAATTAAATTCGATTAAATGATAAACCGTCCGGGTAACCGGACGGTTTTATATTTATTTGGAAAATTCGCTGTTGCTGTTTGCAATTATTATCTGCGCCGCGGCGGCAGGGTCTGAAAATTGTCCGGACACGTCAATTCTCTCATTCTGTTTTAAAAGCTTCCAGTCAACTGGATTTTCAAATTGCGCGTGGGAGAGCATTGTACAGTTCATAAACGCGTATTGACAAATCTTTTCAAGTCCCGTGCCGAAAACTACTTTTTCAAGTTTGCCGCAACCCATAAACGCAACAAAGCGTATTTCCGTTACGCTGTCGGGAATAACTATTTCTTTCAGGTTCAGACAGTAGGTGAAAGCGCTCTCGCCTATAACTTTCAAATTCTTCGGGAGGGTAACGCTCGTAAATCCGCACCAGGCAAAAGTACCGTCCGAAATCTTGGTAACGCTGTCGGGAATAACCAGGCATTCCAGCGCTTCGCAGTATGCAAACGCTGACTGCTTTATTTCCCTTAAACTGTCCGGCAAACTTACTCTTTTTAAACTCTTACATTCGTAAAATGCGTTTTCGCCTATCGTCTGTACGTTTTCACATATGGTTATCTCTTCAAGTGTATATATGTTCTTTTCAGAACAGTCGAACGCGCGGTCGCCTATCGCCGTTACCGGGATACCCTCGTGAATTGACGGAATTATTACGGACGCTTCATCGCCCTTGTACCCTGTAACCGTGTACGAATCGCCGTTGCGCGTAAATATCAGTCCGTCCGTTCCCTTGATGGAAGTAAACACGGCGTTCACGTAAACGTTGCCGCAAGTCAGTTCAAACTCTTCCCAACAGCTTTCATAGCCGGGCTTTGCGGGCGCTTCGGGTATAATTATATTTTTGTCGGTAACGGTGTATTCGGCTTGGGCAATAATCTTTTCGTCAGATATGAAATATACGTAATAAACCTCTTCGGAATATATCGCATTCACGGTAATATTTCCGCCGCTTAACTCATAGCTTTCCCAAGCTCCGGAATACCCTGTTTTACCAGGCACTGCAGGTTCGTTAATATTTTTGTCGTTTACCGTGTAGTTTATCGTATCGATAATATTTCCGTCTGCAATGAACGTAACGGAGTAGTATTCTTCCGCATATACGGCGTTAATTACTTTGTCGCCGTAATCAAGCGTAAACGCTTCCCAGTGCCCCGTAAAGCCGTCTTTATCGGGCACGGCGGGAGGGGTAATTGAACTTCCCTCAACCGTGTATGTTTGTGTGTCGATAACGTCTCCGTCGGCTATAAAGGTTACGGTATATACTATCGGGCTGTAATTTGCATTTATCACAGCGCCGCCCGCACCCAACTCAAAGTTTTCCCACACACCGATATAGCCGTTCTTTTGGGGGACTGCGGGCACTTCTATATCAGTATTTTCCACGGTATAGATAATCTCATTTACAAGCAATCCGTCGGCTATAAATTTAGCCGTATATTTTATTGCGGTGTAATATGCGTTTATGGTCACGTTTCCACCCGTAAGAATGAATTGCTCCCACTCACCTGTAAAACCCTCTTTGTCAGGCACGGCGGGAGGGGTAACGGAGTTTTCCTCTACGGTGTAAGTCTGCGTATCGATAACTTCTCCGTCGGCAATAAACGTTACACAGTATTGTTTTGGCGAATATTCAGCGTTGACGGTTATATCTTCAAAGTCGAGGGAATAGCTTTGCCATGCTCCATCATAGTGTTCCTTATGCGGAACGGGTGGAGGGGTAATATTTTTATCTTCCACCGTATAGCTCTCCGCAGCTATAACTTCGTCTTCCGCAACAAAGCTCACCGTGTAAACCACAGGCGTATAAATTGCGTCGTATACGTAAGTTTCGCCGTCCTCGTACCTATAGCTCCAATTTCCTTCGTAATATTTCTTTTTCGGAACGTTTGGCGGAATTATCTCTTCGTCGCCGTAAACCTTAACGCTCTTTACAAGCTTTCCGTCAGCGTAAAATTTAGCCGTATAAAGCCTCGGCTCGTATTCGACTCTCGCCGTGTAACTCTCACCGCCTGCGCTTTCGTAAACCCATTTGCCCGTATATCCGCTTCTGTAAGGCACTTCGGGGATTAAGCTTTCGTAATCCTCGATTGTACAAGTGATTGAATGTGCAACCGTGCTTTTGACATAGAAATCTACGTGGTAGACGATAGGCGTATACACGGCGTTTACGGTTACGTTCCCGCCGGTCGTTTCGTAGCTTTCCCACTCGCCGATATAGCCTTTTTTGTCAGGCACTTTCGGCTCGGTTATTTCTCTATAATAATACGAGTAATCAGCCGTCTTTATGGTTTTGCCGTCGGCTTTAAAATACACGGAAAACTTTTTTACCAGAGTTGCCGTAAGCACGGTGTCATGTTTCAGCGTTTTTGTAAAGTCGAACATACTGCCGTTATATGTCCACACTATAAATGGGCTTTCTTCCAAATCGGGAAGTTGCGGCTTTTCGACTTTGCCGCCCTTTGTAACTTCCGACGTGTAAACTATTTCATTATCGAGCATAAAAATTACGTTTACCGTCTCGGTTTCCGTTGGAGTTTCGGAATTGCCGCCTGTTTTGCAGCTTACCGAAATAAAAGCAGCCGCGCATATCGTGGCTGCAAGGATTGCAAAAAATACTGTTTTTTTCATATGCATACCTCAAAATATTTTATTGAAATTTATAGCATAAGAATAATTAAAAAACAAATGCACGGTAGTATATGTGTGCATTTGAGGCTATTAAAATTATTTTTCTATTGACTTAAAAGGCTTAATGGGCTAAAATAAAAGAAGTAAGGTGAGCGAAATGAAAGGTAACTCTGCGGCGGCAGCCGTCTTTTGCGGAAACTTCATACGTGTTGACGGAGTCAATCCTCTCGGCGCAAAGGAGTGGAATACGCTTTGCGGCGTGCTTAGCGGCAGGGGACTTGAACCGCTTTCTTTGCTCGATTTTTCGGATAAAGATTTTAAATCCGTTGCGGAAGGCGAGCTTTTCGAAAGGCTCGTTTACCTTGCAATGAATAAGGATAAAGTATTTTCAAAGCTTGCGGAATATGAAAGCAAGGGAATAAAAGCTTTGACCGTTTACGACGGGGAATATCCTGAGAAGCTTTTAAAAACTCTCGGTTCGGGAAGTCCCGTCGTGCTGTTCAGCGCGGGCGATACTCAAATTTCAAACGGCGAGTTTGCGGGCTACGTAGGTTCACGCAATGCTGAAAAGGACGACTTGGATTTTGCTCGCTTTGCGGTCGGGCGCACGGTAGAACGCGGCTTCGGCGTAGTTTCCGGCGGTGCGCACGGAGTGGATAACGCAAGCGAGGACGAGTGTTTAAACCTCGGCGGAAAGGTTATCGAGTTTCCGTCGGACGGTATGCTTAAAAAGCTCAAAAACCAAAAAATAGCCGCGGCGGTTGAGGGCGGCAAAATGCTTATTTTATCGCTTGCTCCGCCCGAGGCAGGCTTTAATCTCGGAGTGGCGATGATGCGCAACAGATTTATTTACGCGCAGTCGTCGGGCACGGTCGTTATACGCGCGGACTACAATAAGGGCGGAACGTGGTCGGGCGCGACGGATAACTTAAAGCACGGCTGGTGCAAACAGCTTTGCCGCAAAAACTCAAAGGCGACGGGCAACTGCGCGCTTATCGAAATGGGCGCAATACCTATAGATTACGGCTTCGACGGAGATATCAGCTCGTTGGAAAAACCCGAAAAGCCCGTTCAGCTAAGTTTATTTTAAGGTTACGGAAGATGGAAAAAAGTTTGTACAAAGGATACGTCAATATTTTAAAGGAAGAGCTTTTACCCGCGATGGGCTGTACCGAGCCGATATCCGTGGCGTACGCCGCGGCGCTTGCGCGCGAAACGCTCGGCTGTTTGCCCGAAAGGGTTGAAATTGCCGTGAGCGGTAATATTTTAAAAAACGTTAAAAGCGTAGTCGTCCCCAACACGGGCGGTATGACTGGGGTAAACAGCGCGGCTGCCGCTGGAATAGTAGCGGGCGACGCAAATAAAAAGCTTGAAGTTATATCTTCGGTAACCCCTGCGGACAATGACAGAATAACCGCGTTTATGAAGTCCGCAATATTTTCGTTGAACAAGTCTAATTCAGGCTGTATCTTCGATATCTGCGTAAGCGTATTCAAAGGGGAAAACTCTGCTTCCGTGCGCATTGCGGGGCACCATACCAACGTTGTGCATATCCGCAAAAACGGCGAGGATATTTTAAACAAAGCAGTTAGCGAGGAGGAAAATTCGGGCTATACCGACAGGTCTATTTTAACGGTTGAAAAGATTATAGAGTTTGCCGACTGCGTAAAGATAGCCGACGTGGAGGAGGTTATAGGCAGGCAGATAGAGTATAACAAAGCCATATCCGACGAAGGGCTAAAAAACGACTACGGCGCAAGGGTGGGCAAAGTGCTTTTGCAATCGTTCGGTAACGGCGTGCACAATCTTGCAAAGGCAAGCGCGGCGGCAGGTTCGGACGCGAGAATGAACGGCTGTTCCAAGCCCGTGGTAATCGTTTCGGGCAGCGGCAATCAGGGAATGACGGCATCGCTTCCCGTGATAGTTTACGCAAACCATCTTAAAACGGACAGGGAAAAATTAATCCGCGCGTTAGTGGTCTCAAACCTTATAACCGTGCATTTAAAGACGGGCATAGGCAGACTTTCTGCGTACTGCGGCGCCGTTTCGGCGGGCTGCGGAGCGGGTGCGGGCATATGCTATCTGTACGGCGGCAAGACGGAAGAGGTGTCGAAGACGGTTGTAAACGCCGTTGCTATAAATTCAGGCATTATCTGCGACGGAGCAAAATCAAGCTGCGCGGCTAAAATCGCGTCCGCGGTGGAGGCGGGCATTTTGGGCTTCGAGATGAGCCGCAACGGCAGTTCGTTTTGCAGCGGCGACGGAATACTCGGTGAAAGCGTTGAAAACACGATTGATAATGTCGGCGATATTGCGCGTGTCGGTATGCGCGAAACGGACGAGGAAATAATAAGGCTTATGGTAAAAAACGTAAAGTGCGGTTAATTCAAGTCAAAAATAATTTTTCAAACCGCCGAAAAACGGTTGACAAAAGACAATTTATTTAATAGAATAAAAAAGCCTTGTTTGAGGCGGCATATCGCGGGGTAGAGCAGCCAGGTAGCTCGTCGGGCTCATAACCCGGAGGTCGCGAGGTTCGAATCC
>JAIDRY010000058.1 GCA_029061465.1 Clostridia bacterium | reverse complement strand
TTCTTCGATAGTCTGCTCCATAGGGATTTTGACGTCGAAAATCATATCCTGCAAGTTATTGTTTTCTATAAGCCTTTCAAGGTTTTCTTTAACCATCGACTCATAACCCGAATAGGTATGAAGAATAAACCAGCAAGGCGTAGTTTCAATATCTACCATAGTTCGATATCCTTATAAAATTATGAATCAACCTTAATGCTGGTTATAAGCTTCAAAAGCTCCTGCAAGCCGTAGTTAATCAGCGTTGCAACTACCGTGAACGCTACTACTACAACCAAAACTACGCAAGTAGCCTTGACTACTTTGGGGAAAGTGGGCCAAGTTACCCTTTTCAGTTCGGAAAAGGTTTCCTTGAACTTTTTGCCCATTCTTACGAAGAAATTGGGCTTTTTAACTTTATTATCACTCTTCTGTGCCATAATTCTCCTTTTCACGAAAAATTGTTGCACAATTTTTTCGTGAGGTTGTTGTCGTGAAATTGCTTAACGTGCGAAATCAATCCGCACTTGCAATTTCTGCGGCATTAGCATTTTAAACTTTGCTTTGGACAAAACGCGTTTTAAAATTTTTTTAACGCAAGAGCCATCTTGCTAAAAATTTTAAAACTATTTGGTTTCCTTATGCTCTGTGTGTTTTTTGCAGAACGGGCAGTATTTGGATATGGTAAGCCTGTCCGGATCGTTACGCTTATTCTTGTAGCTGTCGTAATTTCTGCGTTTGCACTCGGTGCATTCGAAGGTGATTTTAGCCCTTGTTGATGCTTTCATTTTGGAAAACTCCGTACAAAAAAATTACACCCCCCTAAGTTGGGTGTAACGAAAGTTTAACACAATATAAATACATTGTCAATTATTTTGACGCGTTTAGCAAAAAAAATTCGGTTTCCGCCCCATTAAGAGAGACGGAAACCGCTTTAAATTAAATTATTTCCTGTCGGCAATTACGTCGACGGGTTTTTTCCTTAAAAGCTTTATAAGCGGGAATGCAACGCCGACGGCAACCGCAAGAATTGCAACCGCGGCAACGACGGCAAACTGCCTTATGCCGAACTTTATAAACACCGTTCCGAACCCGAAAGTTTTATTAAACGTATTGTTTAAACAAATCGTCGTAATCAAACCGATAACGGAAGATATTGCTATAGAGCCAGCCGCAAAGGTTCCGTGTTCGCTTGCGATTATCTTTAATATATCCAAGCGCGAAGCGCCAAGCGCACGCAGTATACCTATCTCTCTGTGCTTTTCACTTATAGTACCGCTTGCGTAATAGGTTAAAAACAGTACGGTTATTAAAATCGCCCCTAAAAGCGCGTATATCGAGCAATCCCGAACGATGTTAAAGGTACCTTCCGAATGCATAATAATCTCAGCGGCATAATTTATGAGATGATAGCATGTGATTATATTATCGGGATCATTAATGGAAACAGGTACTCCGTCATACTGCGTAGTGCATGCTTTTAAATTTTTCAGCTTGCGCGCGTCGCTTCCGTTATAGGGCGCAATTACGCGCAGGATAAAGTTGCTTTCAGAAATTAAATTACTGAAGTTTTCGGTATAATACGAACTGAAACCGTTACACACGAAAAGTGTGTTATGAATTACGTCTTGTTCTATATCTTCCATGTTCGATAAAACGTCGCCGTAGTCCATCAGCTTGTCGTACGGTACACCGTTAAACAGGATATCAGCCAGCTTTTTATAGACGAAATTCGTATCGATTATGCCGGTTATGGTGAACGTCTTTTCAATAATTTGTAAACCCACCGTTTTGCCTATCAGCCCTTCGTACGAGCCTATTTCGATAACGCTGTCGCCGTCCTTATAGCCGTAAGTTTTATAGAAATTAAAGAGATAAAGTGGAAGAGCAACCTCGTCCGTATTTGCGGGCAGTCTGCCCGCAACGAGTTTGTAACCGTAATCGTTTAATAACTTCGAATCAGTTTCAAGATACCCGCGCACTCTTGCATATCGCGCCCAATTAGAATCGCCGTCTGTATTTTCGACGTTAAGGCTGCTGTTGTAAAGCGTGTAAATATAGTCGCACCTGTCAACGTCTAAAAGGGTGGAAAGCTCTTCTGCGTTTTTCAATGATATTGAAGACTCCGCCATCAATGATTCACCCTTATAGAAAGTGTTTTTACAGAACGCGTAGTTTTTGCTGCCTAACTCGTCCATAGTGTACATCATAGCGTGATACCTGTCGAACGCGTTAAAAGTATCGATAACGCCGACGCAGGTAAAGGTTATTAAACAGAGCAATAGGCAGATTGCCATTCTTACGGGGCGCGCAATTATGTAGCTGACGCCCATAGTAAAAGCCCTGATAAAACGCAAGCTTCCGTGTTTTACCTTAGTTTGCTCCGCCGCTTCAACTACGCTTTGCGGTGAACTGTCGGAAATAATTTCGCCGTCTTTAAGCTCGATTACCCTGTCGCCGTACTTTTCGGCAGACTCCCTGTCGTGGGAAACGACCACGACGAGCCTTTCACCGCTTAATTCCTTTAAAAGGTTAAAAATCTCTTCGCCCGTTTCGCTGTCGAGTGCGCCCGTAGGCTCGTCACATAAAAGCAGTTTGGGCTGTTTTATAAGCGCGCGGGCTATGGCAACCCTTTGCTTTTGTCCGCCCGAAAGGCAGTTACACTTGCGGTCTGCAAACTCTTTAAGCCCTACGCTTTCGAGTACGCCGTCCACCTTACCTTCCTTGTCCTTTAAACTCTGCAAGTCAAGTGCAAGCCCGACGTTGCGCCTTACGTTCTCCTTTTCCAAGAGGTTGTTTTCCTGAAATACGAAACCGAGGTAATCGTTGCGGTAGCCATCCAAATCATTTGCCTTATAGCCCTTTATCGACTTGCCGTCAATTTGTATATCTCCGCCGTCGAAGCCGTCAAGCCCGCCTAAAATATTTAAAAGGGTGGATTTACCGCAACCGGACTTTCCGAGTATGAATACCATACCCGTATCGGGCAGATTAAAGGAAATACCTTTAAGGGCGCGAACGTCCGCACCCTTTTTTACTTTATATGTCTTTTCAAGCTTTTCAACTACAATTGCCATAATTTTTGTTCTCAACCGTTTCTGCTGTTATTATGCGACAGTACAGTCGCCTGTCAACAGCTTTTTACCATTTATTTTATATTGCTAGTTCTATATCCTTTCGGACGTACAACTTCTTTACTTATCTCAACCCTGATATTCATATTTTTGAATTGCCAGGTGTCGCTGCCTGCACCGCTCGCGTCGAATCTGAGTGCAATATGCAGCTCCCCGTTTCTTAAAAAATCACCCAAGTGAAAAGATTGAAAATAAAGACCTACACTATCAAATTTTGTGTACGTTTTGTTACCGTGAAAATTACATTGAACTCTTGATACCCTATATTCATCTGCACCGGGACACAAATATACAATCTGGTAACCGTCGTCTATTTCGCGCATCTCAAACTCCACAGTAACTGTAACGTAATCGTAACCGTTTTCTATAAGATAGATGACGTCAGGCAACTTCGTGCAATCGAACACGATGGCAGGATTACTGTAAGGACCTTCGTCCTTCACCGTTTCTACCCTTTCGTTTCATTCGGGAGTTAATCCTATTACAAAATCTTGAGAGATTTCAATAACGTCATTCGAACTTTCAGCGTGGGCGTTTCTATTGCCGAACAGAATTCCGAACATAGTTGCAACCAACAGCACGAAGCCGAAAGCAACAATAAGTAATTTTTTTGACATTAAATTTTTAATTTTTTTCATTATAT
>JAIDRY010000057.1 GCA_029061465.1 Clostridia bacterium | reverse complement strand
GGGATATATAGCTTTGCGATATTCCCAGAGTGTCGGCAACTTCCTTTTGCGTCATACCCTCGCCGCCGTCAAGCCCGAAGCGCATACTCATAATTTTCTGCTCCCTTTGCGACAGCTTTGAAAGGGACGATTTCAAAAGCTCCCTCTCAACCCCGCCCTCTATGTCGGAGTAAACGCTGTCCGCATCCGTACCCATAACGTCGGAAAGTAACAGCTCGTTGCCCTCCCAGTCGGTGTTTAACGGCTCGTCAAAGCTGACTTCCTGTCTTAGCCGCGCCATACGGCGAAGATACATTAAAATCTCGTTTTCGATACACCTTGACGCGTAAGTGGCAAGCTTAATATTCTTGTCCGACTTAAACGAGTTAATAGCCTTAATAAGTCCTATCGTGCCGACCGATACGAGGTCGTCGCCGTCAGCGCCGGAGCCCTCGAACTTTTTGGCTATGTACACGACGAGGCGCAGGTTATGCTCAACAAGCTCCGCCTTTGCCCTTTCGTCGCCGTTTTCGAGAAGGGTTATTTTACTGCTTTCCTCCTCCTGTGAAAGGGGCAGCGGCAACGCTTCCGTTCCGCATATGTAATCTATGGTGTTTATCCCGAAAAGCTGCCGTAAAAGATATTTTAATTTTTCAAACATATTTCACCCCTTTAAGTTTCCAACAGGTCGCAGTGCAGTACCGCGCAATTTATTTTGTGAGGGCTGACGCCTATTTTTACGTCTTTTTTAACGACGGGTTCTCCGTCGGAAATAATTTCAACCCTGTCCGCGGTAAAGACCTTCATATTCCTGCTCCCCGCAACAGTATGTATTTTTACGTTCTCTTTTATTCCCGATATATCGCAAATTTTTTTCGCCGCGTATTCGGGGATAACGCTCACGGGCTGACCGAGGCGGGAAACTTTATTTCCGCTGTCGAAAAATCCCTCTATTTCCGTATGCTCGTCGCCTACGTAGATGCGGCAGGTAACCGTAGTTTTTCCGCGCTTGGTAAGCTTTGCGGCAAGTCGTCGGGCAAATATAATTATAAGTAACGCGCCGAACAGCGGAATGCCTATCGGCACCGACGATAATATATAGCCCGAGCCTGCGGAGTACTCCACCCCCGCCAGCGAAAAGACGGCTATAAGCGCCCCGCCCAAAAGTGCGGTTAATGCAATGAACACGCCCGTAAATTTCAGATACGATTTGAAAGACTGAAACTTCCCCGCCGCAAGGCAGATAAGAAGCCCCGAAAGTATTTTAAAAATAACTGATACAGCCGTCCCCAAATCAATTAGCGGAAGCGTTACCGCCACCGCCGCGCCTATCGCCGCGCCGAGCACAATTCTTAAAATATGTGCGGGATTTTTCGAGGCGAGCTTTGCCGCATACAGCAGCGTAAAATCAATACAGAAATTTTCAAGCACGGCAAGTTCGATATACACCTGCATCGTAAGAGGTATTATAGCTTTAAAGAAAAGTCGTAAAATAAAAAAAACCGACGGATATTGTCGAATTATGTAGACTGAAAAGAAAGCGGCGCAGGGCTTTAATTAGCCCCGCACCGCTATGTTTTTTATAAATTTAATCTCTTTCTTAAATTGTCAATCATAAATTTATATGCGCCTAAAACTCTTAAATGCTCACCTTCGCGGCAAAGCTTGGCGCACATTTCGGACACCTCCGAAATGTATTGGTTTATCTCCTCTCTTTTGTTACAGGTACTCGCATTTTCAATTATGGCGGCTATCAGTTTATCATTCAGCGGTTTTTGTTCCATAGTTTCACTCCTTAGATTAATACATAAATTATATGTGCATTACACATATTTGTCAAGAAGAATGGCGCCCCTTGTTGTAAAATTTTATTATGGAATTTGGGAATAGATTTCGTGAAGCACGAAAGCAAAACGGATATACGCAAAAGCAAATTGCGGATATGCTCGGCATAGAGCAATCGAATATCAGCGATTGGGAAAACAATATTACACGTCCCGAATACGAAAATCTTATAGCACTTGCTAAGATTTACGGTGAAACGCTCGAAACTTTGCTTGGAATTGAATTATGAAAATAGCCGAGGCGAAACCCTCGGATTTTTTATTGCTGGGAGTACAATATTTTATATGGATAAAGTAACTTTGTTTCAAAAAAGGTTTTCCGAATTGCTTAAATATTCGGATATTAAGCAAACAGAACTTGCAAAAGCGGCAAACGTTTCAAAGCAATGTATTTCCGATTATAAGTCGGGGAAAAGCGTACCGAGTATTGACACGCTGTTTCTTATCTGCAAATACCTCGATATTTCCGCAGATTATCTTTTAGGACTGCAAGATTAAACCGCGGCACCGAATAATTCGGTGCCGCGGTTTTTTAAAACTCTAATTCTTCGATTATTTTAATTACTTCGTCCGTTGCGGTGCATTTGAAAAGCCGCTCTTTATATGCCGTTGCGCCACGCGTTCCCTTTAAGTAGAACCCTACCATTTTGCGCATAAACACGCAGGCGAATTTTTCGCCGTATATATCCCTCGTCAATTCGAGCTGGTCTAAGACGGCTTGCTTTTTATCACCCGCGTCCGTGCCCGTAATTTCCGCTAATATCCACGGCTTATACATAGCTCCTCTTGCTACGGCTATTCCGTCCGCGCAGGTTTCTGAAATAAGCTTTTCCGCATCCTCTTTTGAGAATACTCCGCCGTTTGCTATCACTGGAATTCTGACTGCGTTTTTTGCCGCGGCTATCTCCTTAAAGTCCACCTCGCCCGAATAAATTTTATCGCGCGTGCGACCGTGAACGGTTATCATATCCGCGCCCGAATCCTCGCACATATGCGCAAATTCGGCGGTAACCTTTTTACCTTCGTCAAGCCCGATTCTGAATTTTACCGAAATATATTTACCGCTCTTTTTACACTCGGAAATAATTTTAGATGCAAGCGGCAGGTCGTTCAATAGTGCGCTGCCCTCTCCATTTTTATAAATCTTGGGCACGGGACAGCCCATATTTATATCTATCAGTTCAAAGGGCGCAAGTGCCTGACTTTCACACGCTTTGCGCATATACTCCGGCTCTTTTCCGAAAATCTGCGCCGCCCGCGTTCCCTTGTAATCCTCTGGAATATATAAAAGCTTTTCCGTCTTTTCACTGCCGTAGCAAAGCCCCTTTGCGCTCACCATTTCGGTGAAGGTCAGCCCCGCGCCGAAGCGCTGACACATAAGGCGGAAAGGTCCGTTGGTATAGCCCGCAAGCGGAGCCAAAACGACGTTATTAAATGTATGTAACTTGCCTATGTCAATTTGCTTTAAGCGCATTTTTAGCCCTTTCCCAGTAAACGTTGAGTTCAAGCTCGTCCAAGTCCGTCATATTCTTTTTGTCGGCAAGGACGAGTTCTTCACACTTAGTAAAGCGCGCGATGAATTTATTTGCGGCAAGCCGTAACGCTTCCTCGCAGTCCACGCCCGCAAGCCGCACCGTATTCACCGCCGAGAAAAGAACGTCGCCGCCCTCGTCGGCAATCGCCGCCTTGTCCTCTTTTACGATAGCGTCGATAAGCTCTTTAACTTCGTCGAAAAGTCTTTCCGAAGCGGACAGGGAAGAAGTGAAGTCCATTCCCGACTTCGCCGCACGCTTAGCCACCTTTTGCGCGTACATACACGCGGGGAAGTTTTTGGGAACTGCAAGCACGCTTTCGGAAAAGGTTTCCTGCCCCTTTTCAACGAGCTTGTTTTTCTCCCAGACACTGAGCGCCTCGGCGCCGTCCTTAGCCTTATCCTTGCCGAACACGTGCGAATGTCTGAATATCAGTTTTTTAACTACGCGCGTTATTGCGTCCGCACCGGTAAAGTCGCCGCGCTCGGCGGCAAGTACGGAATGGAACGCCGCCTGCAACAGTACGTCGCCCGTTTCCTCCTCCATACCGTCGGCGTCGTCGCGCTCTATAGCATCGACTAACTCGTACGCTTCTTCAATCATATTTTTCTTTATGGTGTCGGAAGTCTGCACTCTGTCCCAGGGGCAGCCGTTCGGCGCGCGGAGAAGCTTTATCATATATTCGAGGTCGGAAAAGTCGTACCTGTCCTTTTTCAAAAACTCCGGCTCCTCGCAGGTTACGGCGCAGTCAAGTCCGTAATTTTTCTGACGGTCTATCTCGTAAATTTTAATCTTTTTAACGCTGTCGCCGCTTATGAAATTGCAATAGCTTTCCTCGCCGAAAATATCGGAAAGCCGTTCTTTTACAAGCCCCGCGATATAGTCGCAGTCGATATCGTAAACGCATGCGGCGCGGCAGTTTTTAAGCGCTTCCACTCCGTACGCGGAAACGGAAGTTACCTCACCGCAGGAAAGCTTTGAAAGCCCCAAGGCGTGTTCTCGCTTGGATATTCCCTCGCATATATCGCAGTCTTTATGCTTCTTCAAAATAATTTTGCAAGCCTCGTCCTCGCACACGGCTCCGTCCACGCAGTAGCAAACGTCGCTATTCTTTGCTTCTTCCATTACCGCGGCGGCAAGGTTTTTATTAAGCGAATCGAAGTTGCGGCTCTTTTCGTAAATATGGTCGAGCGTCTGCGTTTCGTATTCTTTTAACTGCCCAAATACCTTGCACTCGCCCGTTCTTACCAAAATGCGCGTAGCGCTGTCAAGCGCCGCCTTCGCTTTGAGCGTTAAGTCGCCCTTTGAAACTCCCAATCCTATCAGCGTTATCTTCATTGCCTTCACCCTTCCGGTTAGATTTTCCTACGCTGATAATATAACAGAAATTCATAATCATTGCAACCAAATACGCGCAGTTTGCCGCCCAAGCCGCGCCGCTAATTGAAAGCGGAGTGAAATAGAGAAGCGCCGCCGTAACTCCCACGCGCAGAATTGCCGTAGTCCACTGCGTTATAGTGCTCCTCACAGGATAGCCGAGAGCGGTAAGGCACGCGGACGAGGTCTGCACAAGAGAGCCTGTTACCGACGACACCGCCATTATTTTTATAAGGTTTATTAAAAGCTCCTTTTCGCTACCTTCAAGCGAGCCGAATATGAGCCTTGTCGTGAGCGGCGCGGTGAAATACACGGCTATTGCCAGAGGCACGGAAACGGCAAGAGTTATGAGTAATGATTTGAACGCTTTTTTCTTTGCCCCCGATATATCCCCCTTTTCGGCAAGAGGCGAAATCTGCGGAACGCTCGACGCGGCAAGTCCGTAGGTTATTGATACAGGCAGATTTATTATCGTTACCGCACAGCCCGAGAACACTCCGTAAAGGGCGGTTGCGTTCTCGCTTGCCGCACGCAAAATGCGGACTGCGACTATGCTTTCAGCAAGCTGTGAAAGCGGAAGCGCGATTGCCGTAAGCGTCAAAGGCACGGTAAAGCGCAGTATGCTTTTTACGGGCACGGACTGCGTTTTGTAGAGGGGCGGTTTCGTGCGACGGCGGAAATACCATAAGAGTGCAATTGCCGTTGATACCACCTCGCTTATAGTTACGGCAAGCAAGGTTGAGGCAACCGCAACGGGAAGGTTGCCTCGGAACAGATAGGAAAATAAAACTCCGAAGCCGACCTTAATAAGCTGTTCCAGAATTTCCGTAACTGCGGTGGGAAGCATATTGCCCTTGCCCTGAAAGTAACCGCGGACGACGGACAACAGGGATACGAAAAACACCGACGGACACAAGAGCTGACAGCACGCCGTGATAGCAGGCTCGCCCTGCACCGAGGCAAGCGGCGCGGACAGGATAAACATTATAAGCGTACCTATTACGCCCACCACTCCGTAAAGCCTGAAAGCCTGCCTTTCCGCACCCGCTCCGCTTCCCGAAGATATCAGCCGCGATATGCCCGTGGGTATGCCCGAAGCCGACACCGTCAACAGTATACAATAAAGAGGATAGACCATCTGGTATATCCCCATGCCCTCGCCGCCGAGGAAGTTTGAAAGCGGTATTCTGTACAGCGCGCCAAGTAGCTTGGAGATAAATCCGCCCGCGGATATTATTACGGCTCCCGCTAAAAACGACTGCCCTGTTTTTTGTACCTTATCTTTTTCCATAATTTCAAAATAACTTTCGGCGCAGAATAGCGCGTAATTTTCGCGAGACTTTTTATTCGAACTGACCGGCTAAAATGTTTGCCGACAGTTGCGCAAGCTTGCAAGCGGCGGGTTCAATCTTGGCGCCCTTCTCGCACGAAACGAGAGCAACCGCACCGAGGCAGTCTCCGTTGCATACGATAGGCACTATTATCTGCGCCGTAACTTCCGCCGACTGATTAGAACAAATGGGAACGACGTCGCCCCCCTCCGAAGCGTTTGCTATATAGCTCTTTCTGCCGAGCAAAATCTTTTCCATATTGTCGGAAAGATTTTTACCGTCAAACTCGCGCTGACCGCGTCCCGAAGCGTGCAAAACACCGTCCGTATCACAAATTACCGCAACGTGTCCCGATAAATCGGAAAGCGATTTCGCCGTGCCTTCGGAAAACTTTTCAAGCGAAGCTATGGGCGAATATTTTTTAAGCATAAGCTCGTCCCTGTCGGTAAAAATTTCCAGAGGGTCGCCTGATTTCAGTCTTAAAGTGCTTCTTATTTCTTTGGGAATAACCACTCTCCCCAACTCGTCTATTCTTCTTACAATTCCTGTAGCTTTCATTAAAAAATACCTCTGCGGAAAAAATTTCCCCGCAAAGGTATTATGTGAAAGTAAATTATTGTTATGCGAAATTGTCTTTTAAACTTTTATTAAAGCAAAGTCATTATTTTGTTGAAATTATTTTCTTTGGCTTTTTTATAACAAATAAATATATCTATAAGCGGCCAAAGGCCAAAAGTTATCCAGCCGAAAAGTAATTTTGCAACACCTAAGCCGACATCTCCTATCATAAAACGGTCTACGCCGATACCACCTAAAAATATTGAAAACAATAGTATATGCGTTGGATTATGTAGCTGTACGCACAATATTTCGTCCACTCTGTTGTCGGGTACAGTAACAAGCTTGTTACGAAGCATAACCAATTTTTCCTCGGGCAGTTTTCCGCTAAGCATCTGCAAAACCTGCCTTACTCTCTCATCTTGCATAAATTTCCTCCAAAACGTATTATTTCGAACGCGATAAATCGTTCATTTTGTATCATTTTAGAGCCTTGACAGAAAAAAGTCAACCAAATTGTATTACTTTGAGAATAAATTTTGCACAATTTGTATAATATTCCACAAAGAAGGTACAAAATGTTCAGATTAAAAGAATTGAGGCTGGAATGCGGATTGAAACGCAGTAAGGTTGCCGCAGATTTAAATATGAATGCGGGAACGATTGCCAACTATGAAAATGAAATAAGGCAGGCACCTTATGAGTGTCTTTTGAAATTCGCCGAATATTACGAGGTGAGCGTAGACTATCTTCTGGGGCGCGGTGAGGAAGAACAGCCTAAAAATTTCAATGCTGGACTTGTCGCCGAAGAGGTTGCACTTTTAAAAAATTACCGCACGCTTACCCCGCTTGCCAAACAGCGCATTAACGAATATATTGAACTTTGGCAAATACGCAACGAATAATTATAAAAACCCCTTGCGCAAATTCGGCGCAAGGGGTTTTATTTTAAGCGTCGGCTTTTAAAGCCTTCTTCTGTTTTTTGAAAGTATCCTTGGTTTCGTCAATCATCGTCTTGTTGGCGACCTTCGGCTCGACGAAGCCGCGCGTGGACATCTGCGTAAATATAAGATACTGGTTTTCCGCAACGCCCAGAAGATTAGTTGAAAAATTCTTTCTGATATTTTTTGTACTGCCCTCGAACAGTGCCGTTGTATAAAGGCTCATAAGCTGCTTTTCACAGTTCAGCATATCCGTTAAGGCGTCCTTTTCGTTTAAAGTTACGTCGCTTTTTGTAAGTTTCATTTCAGCCTCCTATCAAGTTCAACAGCGCGTTGAAACGCTGTTCGTGTTCGTCCGCGATTTTGGTCATACATTCGGCAAGGTCCGCGTCAATCAACGTATTGGCGTACGCCCTCGCCTTTTTGCAAATAAGGCTTTCTGACGTGAGCACGTCCGTTATAAGCCCGAGTTCTTTTGAAGTTAATTCCTGCATAAAAATACCTCCGTTTAAGTCTTTGACAAACGGAGGTTTTTATATACGTATTATTTTCAGCCGTTGGGCTTGATTATTTTATAGTACGGGTCGTCGGAAAAATCGCGCTCTTTCGTGTATTCCCCGCCGAGGGCTTCTATCGCGAATTTAAGCTCCTGATATTCAATAAAGTTTATGCCTTCCTCGTCAATCTTATCTAAAAGATAACTAAGGGCGCGCTCGTCGCCGTATGCGGCAAGATAGCTTGCGTGCATGGGAATATCGTCGGGAGAAGTGCGGAATTCCTTTAATAAAATTTGAAAGATATCCTCGCTTTTCGTCTGCACGCGGGATAAAATTTCAAGCATATATTCCCTGTCCACGCCGTCCGTGTAATACTTTAAAGCTTTGTCCGCAACCACGTCAGCGTTCTCTTTTATAAAATCAACGCATCTGTCCTTCATATCCGTATCTTCGCTTCCGACAAGGAGTGAAAGGAATTTTTCCGCAGCGCCCGCGTCCGCGCCTATTAAATTCATTGCGTATTCGCACTCGTCCTTTGTGCCGTCTAAAAGAGGAGTCAGAAGCTTGGTTAAATTTCTGCTTTCAATCGCGGAACACAAAAATTCGGATACGGGCACGTTTTGCTTCAAGTGCGCTTTAAGGCACTTAATAAGCTCCTCGTCGTTCAATTCGGCGTAAAACTCGCGCGGGGTTTTGCCGAGCGATTTTACGGGCGTATCACCGAACCGCTTATACAGTTCGGGAATGATATCCTCCCACTGTTCTTCCTTGTACTTCCCCTCGTTTTTGGAAATATATTCGGCAAGCTTAGCGTCGAACATTCCGTCAAAATCGTAAAGTTTCATCTTATTCACCGTTTAAAAGTTTATATACCTGCGCCTTTTTTACGTTAAAATAATCGAACATATCTTTCTCTTCGATTTCCGCCGCCTGCACTCCCGATGCAACGTATACCGCCGCGCTCAATACGTCCGCGCTCTTAACCTCGCCAAGACGGTTTTGCGTTTCTAACTTCACATACAGCTCTTCCGCCGCCTCGGCGAACCGCACGGGGAAATCCGCGTCTAATATTGCAAAGCTTGAAAAGAGCTTGGCGTATGCGCGGATAAAAAGCTTGCGTTTAAAGCTACCCGTTTGCAGGGGCTGGGTAACGACGCGCTTATACACGTTGCAGATAACCACGCCAAACACGTCGTTTGCGTTTCTCTCCGCAAGGTCGTGAAGTATTGCAAGCTTTAGCTTGTCGCTCAAAAACGCGTTCAAAAGATATTCGCGCACTAATTCGTCCATACCCGCCTTTACGGCAACACGGCAGGCAAGCGCCTGCAATTCACCGCCCTGCGCCTCTATTTCGTCGAAGCACCAGCGCACGCACATAGTCAAATCCACCGACTTTGCAAGCTTTTTTGCGGACGCGTCGGGCAGGTGCGCGTAGGCGGCAAGCACCTTTAACGAGCTTTCCCTCACCTCCGTGGGAAGGCGGTAAAAATAACTGAGTTCCACCCGCTCGCCGCTCGATATCATTTCCCTTACGTAGCTTGAATAATACCGCGCCGTAACCGCCTCGGGATGCACGGTTAAAAGCTTATCGAAAGCGCTTACGCTGTCGTTATCTCTGCCGCAGTTGAATGCGGAAATACCCTTAAAGTACAGTACGTTCAAATCGTAATCGAAGTCTTCTGGAAGCTTGCAAAAGGTGTCGTACGCTTCTGCGTGCATTTTGTTTTCACAACACACCGTGGCTATTTTATAAATATCCTCCGGCTCGGAAACGTTGAGGGATAAAAGCCTTTTTGCAAAGTCCTTAGCCTCGCCGTGCCTGCCCTCCTCCGTCATTACGGCGGCAAGCGTAGTCAAAGCCTGAACGTTATCGGGCTGTTTTTCGAGGATACTCTCGCACTCCTTTGCGGCGTCCTCCGTTCTGTCGGTTATCAGCTTGCACATTGCAATATAGTTGCGCGATGAAAGATATTTGGGGTTGCCCTCGGCAACCTTTTCAAACTCCTGCTCCGCCGCTTCGTACTCGCCGCTTTTCATATGCGTAAAGCCCGCTTTTAATATATCCGTACAATCTGCAAGTCTTGGGGGATAGACGAACTTTAACGGATTTTCCTCGTGCAAAGACATAAAGTCGTTTAAAATATCTTCGCGCTCGAACTGCGGAATAAACTCGCCGTCGGGCATACCGCTAAGCATTTTGTTGTAGTAATATGCGGAAAACCTTTCGTCGCCGAGATTCATAAAACACACGGCAAGTCCTTCATAGCACTCGGTAAGCTCGGCGGAAGGAGTTTCGCCCGCACAGTCGATAAACCTGAACCAGCTGTTTACGCTCTTGTCGTACAGCCCCATATCGTCGTAAATTTCCGCATAGAGAATATACGAATCCTCGTCGTTTCCCCAGAGGTCGCAGGTTTTATTGAGCATTTTAAGCCCTTCTATATATTGGTGGTTTTCGATTAAATCGGTGGCAATGCCCATAAGCCTGCCGTCCGACAAATCTATTTCCATACGTTTAGCCATTTGCGGAAAATAACTCCTCTATATCCTTAGCCGTAAAATCGTAATCGGTGTTGCAGTAATGGCAGTGCACCGAAACTTTGCCGTCCTCTTTTATAATTTTCATGAGGTCGGATTTACCGAGGGGCATAATAACCCCCTCTATTTTTTTGCGCGAACAATTACACTTATATTCGGGAAATGAGAGATAAATTCCTTTGTCGTCCGTTTCTTCGCCGAAATATTTTTCCATTATGCCGTCCGCACCGTATTTTTCAAGCACGTCCGCAACGTTCACAAAGTTTTGCATAGCCTCTTCGGCTTTGTCCATATTGTAATCGGTAGTGCCGGGAAGAAGCTGCATTATAACGCCGCCCGCCGTAGTGCATATGCCGTTTTCCACCTTAACGCCTATCGCAACCGCCGTGGGTATCTGCTCGCTTGCGTGATAGTACTGCATTAAATTTTCCGCAACGTCGTTGCACTTTAATTCCGAAGTTCCGACGAAGGGGCGGTAAAATCCGTCCTCTTTTATGACGGTCATCACTCCGCCTTTAAGCCCGTACTCCGCTCCGTCGATATATCCGCGGATATGTCCGTTTATATCCCCCGAAACGCTTGCCGTGGCACTGCCGTCGCCCGATTTGACTGTAATGGAAACGGCGCCCTTTTCGCTTTTAAGACAGCCCGCCATATACGCGCAAGCCGTTAAAAGTCCGCCCAAAAGCTTTGCGGACGTATCGTCTAATTTATGTATTTTAATAGCGTCGTTAACAAGCTTGGTTGTATCGAGCACCGAAAGCGACACCTGCATATCGTAAATCAAAGTTTTATATAATTTGTTTGACATAGTTAAACCCGTTATTGTTTTTTACAGATAAAGTTTATTCTTTGTGATTTATCGCCGCCGAGGTGTCCTTCGCACTCAACGGAAAAACCCGCGGCTTGAAGTGCGGAAACAACTTCGCTTTCACAGTGGATATACTGAGTATGGCTTTCGTCGCGCCTTTCGTACAGTCCGTCATTGCGGCGCGTAAACACGGTAATATCCATTAAAACCCTGTCATCTTGCAGGGTGTTGAACCACGTGTAAGAAATATCTTCCCTGTCCTCGGCAAACACGTTGTTAGCAATTACGTTTTTAAGCTTGTTTTCGGAGCTGATATCGAAGATAAACGCGCCGACCTTTTTTAAAAGCTTATAAATGCGCGAAAAGGTTTTTGCAAGCTTGTTTTGCGGAACGTAGTTCAGACAATCGTTTACGGCGACGATAAAGTCGGGCTTGAAGTTGAGCTCTAACGCGGTTATATCGCCTTGGATAAACTTGGGTCTTAATCCCTCTTTTCGTGAAAGCTCGGTTGCCTTGTTCAGCATTTCCGAAGATATATCCACGCCTAAAACGGAATATCCCGCACGTTGCAGAGCTCGCGTAAAATAGCCGTTGCCGCAGCCCGCGTCCACACCGCAAGCCCCCGCGCTTACGCCGAGGGATTGCAGCCTTTTAATTAAATACTGCGACCATTCTTGATAGCCGCAGTCGTCGTTTAAATATTCGAAAAACCCGCCGAGAGCGGAATACGCCTTACTCATTTTAACAGGTTGTCCGAACTGATTTTATTTTTCTTTTTGCCCTTTTTATCCGTTTCCGACTGAAGGGCTTTTTCGCGCTCGGCAAACAGCTTATTGTATTCGACGAACACGCTGTCGTTTTTATGTGCTTCCTCGTAAGCGGCAACGTCCGAATACAGCTTTTCCCTGTTTTCGTTCACCGCCTTCAAATCATTGCGGGTAAACGTTTTGCCAAGGCTTGTAAACCTGCCGCTGTCGGTAACGGGCATAATGGGGCGCGCGATAAGTTCGCTCTTGCCCGCGGCGAGAAGCTCGCGTGCGCGTTGCTGGGGGTCGACTTGGTTCTCTTCCGCGTTCTTTTTAGCACCCTCCTCCTTTGCCGCTTTGAGGTTGGGGTTGACGTACGCGTCGAAAGTCCACTGCGTAAAAGCGTTCCAGCAAAGAAGTATCATAGAGAAGCCGAATAGTATGAAGATTATAAATCCTATAACCTGCATAAAGCCGCCTATCATCACGAACCAAACGGGGATAAGCGAGAAGCCCGCCATAAATATCGTCTGTATCGGCGTGCCTATCATAAGCACGAACGAGTTTTTAAACAGCTGTGAAAAGCTTGTGCGGTAGCTTGTCCCGACTGCAAACAGCCAAGCAGAATAAATGCAGACGAGCACGGTTGCAATAATTATAAAGACGTACGCCGTAACCGCGCCAGCCGCGTTTCCGCCTGTTGCGCTGACAACGCGCATCCAGTCGCCGATTGTAAGCGAGGCAAACATAAAAGCGGTAACAAACGTTACGGGCAGTACGGTATTGAAATAGCATACCTTTATACCGTGGAAAAAGCCTTTAACGCTGAACTGTCCGTGAGTGTTGATAAGCTTTCTTATAGAATAGGTTGCGCCGGAAAGTCCGATAGAAGCTATAAAGCCCGCAACTATCAAAAGCGCGTAAAACAGCAAATCCGCGGAAAGAGTAAGCCTTTCCGTAAGCCCCGCCACCTCGGGATAGAAGGGATATAAAATACTTGAATTGAAAGGATATACAAGCCCAAGTCCCGAAATATACATACTGCGGAAAAAGATTATCGCAATACCGGGAACGAACGTGATAAGCACGAAAACGTTAATTAAAACGAGCTTTAAAAAGTTACTTTTAAAAACTCCCCAGGTATCGCTCCACCTTCCCTTGGGAACGTATTGTCTTGTATAGTCGTCGGCAATTTCATTGCCTTCGAGATTGGGTACGTTTAAAGCCATAACTAACTCCGAAAATTTAAAAAAACTATGTTACTAATATATCATAACATACAATGGAAAATTTTTCAACTTATTTTAAATAGTTCACAAAAATTACGCGCTATTCTGCGCGCATAATTTTTCGTGATTTTTGGAAACTAAGTTTCCCTTGGCGCAACGCCTAAGGGCACACCAATATATAGTTGCGCCAATTCCCTTCCAGTGAGCCGCAAGTATGCGCAAATAGGGTGCGCAACCCAAAAGCGTGGTTTTGGGTTGCGCCGTTTATTATTTTAAATAATTCACAAAGAAAAACCGCCCTTGATTAAGGACGGCAATTTTCGTGAACTTATTTAAATACCCGCGGCAATTGCGATTGCGTTTATAACTATGCCCGCGATTACGGCGAGAACGTAAAGCGTTAAAACGAGCAGAATATTTCTTTTAAGCTTTTTGGTGTTTTTAAACAGCACTACCATTCCAAGCCCCGCGTTGGAGCAAAGCCCGCCGACAAGACTTCCGAAAAGTATCGCGCCGTTAGTGTACGCGCCGGTTAAAATTACGCTTGAAGCGCAGTTGGGTATAAGCCCTATCACCGCCGTTATAAGCGGCTGAATATACGCCCCGCCCGAAAGCGCGCTGTTTGCGATAACCTCTTCCCCGCCCGCCAAATCGATAACGTATTCGAACACGAGGTTGACTATTAAAAGATACGCCCAAATTTTGAGGGTGTGTATTAAAGGATTTATAAAGTAAGTTTTAAATTCGGACTTTTCGCCGAGGAGTGAGTTTTCGTGCTCGTGCTCGCCGCAGCAGAAGTGCGAAGCCTCGCAGTGGGGCGTTACGGCTTGCAGCTTCTCTTTGGGAAGAATGAAGTTTACAAGATAGCCTATCGCAACCGAATACACAAGCTTTATAAACACGAGGGGCATTACCGCGTGGGCGGCGGTAACGTCCGATAAAAGCAGAATTAGCGCCTCGTCGGAAGTGGCTATAAACACGGCGAGCACCGTGCCCGTGCGGATATAGCCCTTGTCGTAGAGCTTAGCCGCCATTACGGAAAAACCGCATTGCGGAATAAGCCCCGTCGCCGAGCCTATCAGGGGAGCGAAGCCGCCCTGTAAAATTTTTTGGTTTTGCGTGAGATGCGTGCGGTGTTCCAGAATTTCCATTAACACGTAAATAAGAAAGAGGAACGGAAAGACCTTTAACGTATCCCACAGCGCGTGAAGTACTATTTCCATAAAAAATCTTTTTGGTTATTGCCAAACGGCTTTATTTTAAAACCCCCGCATATTTCGGGGGTTTATCGTTATTTCTTTTTCTTTTGCGCTTTTTTGGGTTTTGAGTTTTCGTAAATAGCCTGCTCCTCGTCGAACGGCAACGGAACGTAATCCGCGTTGGGTAACCCCGTAACGGTATAGCCCGCGTCCCGTTTCAAAAGCGTAAGGCAGGTTTTTGCGTCGAAGATATGCAGCCTTGACGCGTCCACCTCTATCTGCACCTTCTTCCCCTTATCGAGGAATTTATCCGTTGAAACGTTTAAGGAAAGCTCAGCCGAAATTGTGCACTCGGCGTACTTCTCGTCGCCGCCCTCGCAGCTATCTACCGTGCCCGAAAGTATACCGCTTTCGGAGACCTTCGCGTCCTCTGGACGGATACCCAAAGTAACGTATTTGCCCGTACCCGCATATTCCGAAATAGCTTCAAATCTTTCAACTATATTTTGGGGAAGGGTAATTTTACCGCCGTCGAATACCGCGTCGTATCCCCCCTCGCCCGCTTCTATTTTAACCTTTTTAATAAAGTTAATGGTGGGTGTGCCGATAAAGAAAGCAACGTAAGTATTAGCAGGATAGTCGTACAGATTTGCGGGCGTGTCCACCTGCTGAACGAAGCCGTTTTTCATGACGACAATACGCGTGCCTATCGTCATTGCTTCCGCAAGGTTTTTGGTAGCGTAGACGAAAGTGCCCTGCATTCTCGCCTGTATGTTGACTATTACATTCAGCATATCCAGCTTTAACTTATCGTCAAGCCCCGACAAAGGCTCGTCCAAAAGATAAAGCTTGGGTTCTCTGACTATTGCCCTGCCTATTGCCGCGCGCTGTTTAGCCGCCGCCGTCAAAGCCTTGGGTTTGCGGAACAACGCGTCGTTAAGCCCCAAAATGTTTGCCGCAACCTTAACCCTTTCGTGCACTAACGCTTCGGGCGCCTTTCTCATTCTCAGACCAAAAGCCATATTGTCGTAAACGTTGAGCGCGGGATAGAGCGTAGAGCTTGAAAAGACCATTGCTATATCTCTGTCCTTGGGGGGAACTTCCGTAACGTCCTTTTCGTCGATAAAAATTTTACCGCGCGAAACGTCGTCAAGTCCGGCAATAAGCCTTAATAGAGTACTCTTTCCGCTGTTCTCGCCGCCGACTATCACAAGGAATTCTTTGTCGACCGCTTCTAAACTCACATCAAACAGCGCCCTCTCGCCCGAGGGGAAAACTTTATTTAATTCGGTAAGCTTTAAAGTTGCCATATCATTCTCCGAAAACTATATAAATTATAATAACATAAAAAGGAATTTATTTCAAGTTTTTTTGTAACTCTAATTATTAATTTAAATGTTATTTATTATCCCTGCCTACAAGTTCATCAAGCGTAATTCCGTAAAAATCCGCAAGCTTCACGCAAAAGTCAATATTAGGTAAACCTTTTCCAGCCTCCCACCAACTTATCATTTGTTGTTTTAAGCCGGTTGCTTTTGCAAGTCCAAGTTGTGTATACCCTTTTCTTTCACGATTAGCTTTTAATGCTTCACCATAGTTTTTCATAATAAAACACCTCAAAAAACATTTTACAGGAATTTATGTAAAAATACTTGCATTACAGAAATTTATGTAGTATAATTTTTCATAAGTTCATCGCTTAGTCGCTAGGCCAAACAAATATAGGGCGCAGATGTTGGACAATCTGCGCCTTATATGTTACACTTAAATTATGAACAAGCCCGACTTTAACCAACTTATGTTAAAACAAGCCGAAAGCGCAAAGGGCAAAAGGCTACTTCTTCACTGCTGTTGCGCGCCGTGCTCTTCCGCCTGTCTTGAACGGCTGAAAGACTATTTTAAAATAACCGTGCTGTTTTACAACCCCAACATAGAGGACGGCGAATACGAAAAGCGCAAAGCCGAGCTTATTAAATTTATAACCGCGACGAGCTGGGCGGACTTTATCGACTGCGACCGTGAAGCGGAAAAATTTTACGAGCGAGTTAAGGGTTACGAAAAGGAAAAAGAGGGCGGCAAGCGCTGTGTAAAATGCTTTGAACTCCGCATAGAAAAGACTGCGGAAATCGCACAAAAAAACGGCTACGACTTTTTTACCACCACCCTGACCGTAAGCCCCTTGAAGGACGCCGCGGCTATTAACGCGATAGGCGAAAGGGTTGGCGGCGAAAAATGGCTTTATTCCGACTTTAAAAAAGGCGACGGATATTTAAGAAGCATTAACCTTTCCAAAGAATACGGACTGTACCGCCAAAACTACTGCGGGTGCGTTTACTCGCGGCTGGAACGGCAAAAGACTTGATATATTTTCGGCTTTGTGTTAGAATATTGTTAAAGGATAAATTATTATGGATATTAACAGGTATACTCCCTCTTACGGCGTTAGGCACAACCACCTTATAAACACATACGACTTGTCCGCAGAGGAAATTTTTGAATTTTTATACGCTACCAAAATTATGAAGGCGAAGTTTGCCGCGCACGAGGATACGCGCATTTTAAAGGGCGTAACGGTTGCACTGCTTTTTGAAGATACTTCGCTGAGAACGCGCTCCGCACTGGAAATAGGTATCCGTCAGCTCGGCGGCACGTGCGTGAACCTGCCTTACAGCGAAGACGATATGCGCGCGGGCGAAAACGTAAAGGATTTGGTAAGCGTAATATCCCGCTACGGCGTGGGCGCGATAGTTACTCGCGGAATACCCGAAGCCGAGCTTCTGGAATTTTGCGCATATCCCGAAATTTCTATAATCAACTCCAACAACGAGCACGGTATGCCCATGCAGACCGTCTGCGACCTGTTTACGATATGGGAAAAATTCGGCAAGCTCGAAGGGCTTAAGCTTGCTTACGTCGGCAGGGCGAACAACAACGTCAATTCGCTTATAGACGGCGCAGTCAAGTGCGGAATGAACGTTGCCGTTGCAACGCCCGCGCAGTATAAGATTGACGACGAGCTTTTGGACGATTCGCGCCAGTACGGAAAATTTTTAGTAACCGACAACCCCGTCGAAGCGGTGCGCGGTGCGGATATCGTCTATACCGACGGCTACAATTACCACACCCCCCTTACCGACAAGGAAAGGCAAATACTACTTCCCTATCAGGTAAACAACTCGCTTATGTCGGTTGCCGCGCACAACGCACAGTTTATGCACTCGCTTCCCGCAAACCGCGGCACGGAAGTAACCGCCGAAATTATAGACGGCAAAAACAGCCTCGTCTTGGAACAGGCAACAAACAGGCTTCACACTATCAAATCTATACTGACGCTACTTATTAAGTAAAAAATAAAAAAGCCGCCCCGCGAGAAGCGGGGCGTTATTTTTTTATATATCTATAACAACTATTTCGGGACGGTTGAAAAGTCTTAGCGGGAACTGCGAATTGCCTAAGCCGCGGGATATTATCATATCCGTTTTATTTAAGGTATGTCTGCCCGCCGTGAGCTTGGGGAAAGCGCCCTGCCCCGGCGCGTATAATCCTATGCCGGTAAAGGGTATGCGCCACTGCCCGCCGTGAGCGTGTCCGCACAGCACCAGCCCGAACTCCGCCTCCGCATAGCTTTCAAAAAAGTGCGGCATATGCGCCAGTAAAACGGCTCTTTGCTTATCCTGAACGGCAAGCCTTTTTACCGTTCCGTTTTTTGAAGAAGCGCAGTTAAGCCCCGCCACGGTAACGCCGCAAATTTCAATTACCTCGTCGTCCAGAACGACCGCGCCCGCCTCCTTCAAATCCTTTCTGAAAAAGCGGTAACCCTTGTTGCGCATTTCGTGGTTGCCCGCAATAAACAGCACGGGCGCAACGGCGCAGAGGGCAGAAACAAGCTCCAACGCAACCCGCTTATCGCGCTCGCGGTAGCGGTGAACTATATCTCCCGTTATAACTATGAAAGAGGGCTTCTCCGCCGCCACGGCTTTAATAAGCCTTGAATTTTTCCGCCCGAACGACTTGCCGTGCAAATCGGAAAGCTGAACTATTCTTACGCCCTTATCGCCGTTATTTTGAACATAGTGCGTAACTTGGAGCGTGCTATTGTTGAAATAGACGAACAGCCCCGCAAGCACTGCCGCCGATATAACGGCAAGGGCAATCCAGAAATATAACAAATTAAACCTCCGCTATTATGCGGTAAATACGCTTGCCCGCCTGCTTAAATTTTTTCTCGTGCTCGGTCTCAACGTCGCCCTCTCCGCAAAGATAGTTTTTGTTAGTTTCCAAAATTTTAAAACCCGCCTCTTTATAGCTTTCGAGAGAAAACAGATAAAAGTCGTAGTCGTCAGTCTTTTGTATTATTTTGCCGTCCGCACTCAAAAGCCCCTTATATATGCCGAGGAAACGCGGGTGCGTGAGCCTTTGCTTTTTGTATCCTTCCTTCGGCAAGGGGTTGGAAAAGTTTAAATATATAAGCTTTGCCGAGCCGGGCTTAAAATACTTTTGCAGTACTTCCGCGGCGCAGTTCAAAAAGTAAACGTTTTTTATATTCTCGTCCTTAGCGCGCTCTAACGCTTCTATCAGAACGTTTGAAATTTTTTCCACGGCAACGAAATTTATATCGGGGTTAGCCTTAGCCATTTCGCAGACGAACTTGCCCTTGCCGCACCCCACCTCTATATGTAGGGGATTATCATTGCCGAAAATACCGTTAATATCGAGATATTCGGGGGTCAACGCGGCGCGCTTCATATTTTTGTCGGATAAATCCGCAACCGTAACCAGATTGCCGCACGCTTCTATTCTTTCTTCAAGGCGGCTTTTCTTATGCATTCTCATAGGTAAATTTTACCATACTTCCAAAGGATTGTAAACCGTGTGAAACGGCAACGCGAAAATTAAAATAATATTTTTGCAAATTGCGTTTACGGCTAAGCCGTTTGGTTATAAAACGCTTGTCGGGTGAAAGGCACGGAGCGTCGGGCGCGCCGGAGGAGCTTAATTGACAATTTTACAGATTATAGACGCTTTCACCTTTTACGGTATCGACGTAATACTTCTTGCCGCGCTTACGGCAATTACGGTGCAGATTTTTAAGGTAACTTTTTTAAAAAAGCTTAAAAGAAAGCTTTTGACTTTTCTGCCCTTTATAATCGGCACACTGTTTTACGCTGCATACGTTGCAGCCGTAAATTGCAGTATTTGCTACATAATAAAGGAGCACATATCTGTGCTTGAACACGGCATATCCGTGGGGGCTTTGGCTACGTTATTATACGTAATGTACGAGCAATTCGTGCGCGACAAAAAGAGCGCAAGCCCCGCCGAGGGAGTGATAGCCACGCTTATAGACGGCTACGTCCCCGACGGCAGAACCGAGGAGGTTGCCTCGCTCATAGCCGAAGCTATACAGCGCGACGTAACGGGCGACGGTGCGATTCGCGCCGCGGAGATACTTACAGAAAACTCTGCGGGCGAAATAAACGAGCGGGATATCAAACTTTTATCAAAGCTGATAATAGAAACGCTCGCCCACGTAAACCTGCGTTGATACCAAAAAACAATCCGTCCTTTCGGGACGGATTGTTTTTAGTTTACGCTTATAATTTCAACCTGATATTCCACTTCCATTCGGGATAAAATATCGTCTTTGAAAGCTTCAAAGTATTTGGTATTGAACTTATATAAAAGCTCCCTTACCCCCAATATATCACAGTTATTTTCTTTGAGAATTTCTAAAAGTGCGGAAATTCTGTCCTTAATTTCTTCCTCCGCTCCGCGAAGTACCGGCTCGGGAACGACGTCGTCGTGGGCGGTTTCATTGGGCGTAACCACAACCCTTGCGCCCTGTATCTGCGCGTTGGCTTTAAAGCTTACCGTAAGCTTGGGTTGACCGTTTTCAACTTTAAGCGACACGCCGCCGTCAACGTTTTTAAGCCCCACCGAATAGTGCACTCCCTCCGCGTCGCAGGGGAGAACGGCAAGCCTTATTTCGTCCTCCAAAATCGCAAGGGCAAACGACTGCCTTTCGTCCAAAAATCCCTTGAACTTACCGTCGGCAAATATAGCCGTGCGGCGCGCAGTGAACTCCATTTCTTCACCGCCGCCCCCTTTGCTTGCGCCGCCGCTCTGCGAGCTCTGCTGACCGCCCTCGCCGCCGCCCTGGCTTCCGCCGCTTTCACCGCCGCCTCCGCCGCCTTGTCCTCCTTGACCGCCTTGACCACCTTGTCCGCCCTGCTGTCCGCTTTCGCCGCCGACGTTGTCGCCGTTGCCGCCGTTTTCGGAAGTGCCGGGCGTGTTAGCCTCGACGTAGGGCATATAGCAAGCCTTGCTTTTAGAGTATTGCGTCATTGCGATATCCTTCAGATTTGTCGAAGTCGCGTTTGCAGATTTTTCAATCTCCTCGGAAAGAGCTTTGGTTATCGCCTCGGAAGTCATATCCGTTACGGGCGATTTCATTGCCAGCATATCCGAGGCCTTGCCGTCGCACATTGCAACGAGCGCCGTCAGCTCGGAATAGTTTTTTCTGTAAAAACAGCCTAGCAGTCTGAAAAGCTCCCCCTCCTTACAGCTGTCGCCCAAAAGTATGAGCTTGCAAAATTGCAGCTTGGGATAAAAGCCCGTCTTTGAATTGACTTCGTTAAGTGCGTCCGCAATGGTAAGTCCGCTGCCCTGTATGCGCGTGTACTTGATATTGTCGCCGCTCTGCGAAGGCTGGGGCACGGCAACCTCGCAGGTTACCAGAACCTCGCCGTCGGTATCCGTGTCCACGCCCACGGCGGTTATTATTGCCGTTTTATGAATGTCCACCAAACCGAAGTCGTTTGAGAAGAACAGGCCCAAAAGCGCTATAATTATCAACCAGTAAATGACTACGGAAAATTTGCTTAAATTGAATTTACCTTTCATTTCTCCTCCTTAGCACCCAGGAAAGAGCGGGTATCGCCACGCCGAAAATCAGGAACGCAATCCACATCCAGCGGAAGTAAAACTCCTGTATATTGTGGAAGTAATTGTCGCAAACGATTAAAACTATCATCAGCGCCGCGTTGACTGCAACGGATAAAACCATTGAGTTTTCATAGCCCGTGCAAAGCTTGAGCGCGTGCACTGCAAGCTGAATATTGAGCACTACCGCGAACAGCATAACTATTTCCAGCACGTAAAGCATAATCAAATCTATTCTGCCTATCGTGTCTATTGCGGAAAAGAATATCGAAGTACGCGATATCGCAAACGTCCTTGACGAGGCTATATCCCCGTATATACCCACGAAAACGGCGAGGAACAACAGGGTGATAAGCGCGCCTAAAACGTAGGATAAAGTCAGCCTTGCCGCGTCTCCCTTCCTGTAATTAAAGTGTCCCATAAACATCAGAAGCCAGCACGGTTCGATAAATCTCATCGAACTCCCCGCCGCACCTGTAAACAGCTTTTGCGCGGGAGTCGTGAACATAGGCAAAAGGTTGCTCCACTCCACTTCCGACCAGGACATAAAGAAGATGAACAGCATTGTGAATATGAACAAAGGAAGGCACATATCCGCACACCTGCCCGTGTTCTGGAAGTTTTTAGCCCCCGCATATACCGCAAATACGAAGAAAGGTAAAAAGACTATGAGCGACGGAACGGTGTCGTAGAATATCGCGTGCACGTACAGCTTTTGTTCGAATATGGGGATAATCGTCGCCAGCATAAAGAACGCCGCGAAAAATCCGTAAACTATCTTGGCGCCTATTCTTCCTATCGTACCCTGCAACAGCTCAAAAAACGTTTTGTCCGTACGCGAGCAAAGAAAGCTCACCGCCCATATCAATACGCCCTCTATAAAGAAGTTTATCACCGCGGGAATAAGCACGTCTCTGTCGCAGAAAGTAGCCAAAACCGTGGGATATATGAGGAGCTTTGTTACGGCGGTATACGCAATCAGTATAAAGCATAACTGTCTGGATTTAATCTTCATTGCCTTTAAGCCTCTCTTTATTTTTTACTTTAAATACCTCGGGACGGGTGTTGAGCGTATACAAATTCGCCTTCACCATACTGTCGTACAAATCGGATTTTACGAGCGGTGCAAACGGTGCCACGAGGGGCACGCCGTAAGACTGTTCCGAAACGATATACGAGATGATATACGCCGTGAACAGCACTATGCCGAAAGGCCCTATACTGCCCGCTATGATAAGGAACAGCCAGCGCAAAGTCGTAGTTGTTTCAACGCTGTTTGGAACGGTGTAAAGGCATATTGCCGAAAACGCGATTATTATAATTGCTGGCGTTGAGATAATACCCGCCTTAACCGCCGTGTCGCCGAGAACGAGCGCGCCGACTACCGACAGTGCAAGTCCGACATACTTGGGCATTCGTATCGATGCTTCGTTTAACACCTCTAAAACAAACAAGGTCAAAAACATTTCAACGCTTGGCGACAGCGCAAGCCCAGCAACCGAGCTGGATATTTTTAATAAGAGCTGGAAGGGAATTATCTGTATTTTAAACAGCTGAGCCGCAATATATATGGCGGGTAAGAATATTCCCACAAGCACGGATATAAGTCGCAAAATCCTTAACGTTGTGGCGCGGTAAGAGGTTATATAATAATCCTCCACCGACTGGAAATCTTCCACCAACATATAGGGTACGGTAAGGCATATGGGCGAGCCGTCCACAACAATTCCCACCCTTCCCTCGCAGACCTTTGCGCAGAATATATCGGGCTTTTCCGCCGTGCCGCACCTTCTGAAAAGCGAGCGCGGCTTTTTGGTTATGAACTGCGCCACGTACGAAGAATCGGGAACGATATCTATTTTGTTGGCAAGAATTTCCTTTTCAATCTTTTCCGGCAAGCCCGCGGGGCACGTACCCTCGATATAAACTATCGACACGGCTGTGTCAGACTGCTCGCCGACGAATATCGTTTTTACCTGTAACTTATCCGTCTTTATGCGCTTTCTTATAAGCCCTAAGTTTACCTTTATATCCTCGATAAACCCTTCCCTCGGACCGTGCACGGCGACCTGCGTAGGCGGCTCGGCAACGGCGCGGGCGGGCGGACTTTTAACGCCTATTATAAAGAAATCCTTTTCACCGTCGGCAAACAAAACCGCGTTGCCGTTTAAAATTTCTTTAACGGCGTCGTCTATCT
>JAIDRY010000056.1 GCA_029061465.1 Clostridia bacterium | reverse complement strand
TTATTTATCTCAACGGCATAAATAATCTTGCGCACGACGAGGGCGTTACCGTAGACTTAACCTTTAAAAACGGCTCGCTGTCCACGTATACGGATTTTACCCCCTACGTCTTTGTAATTGCGGCTGCAGTGCTTTTGCTAATTATGGTTGCGGTAAAGTTTTTGTGCTTCAACAAGCGCAGTCTTGCGCCCGTAGTCAACTTCGAAGCGCCCGACAAGATGAACCCCTTGATTATGGGTAAACTTATCGACAATACGGTAGATACCGAGGATATAACCTCTATGATATTCTACTGGGCGGACAAGGGCTACATTAAGATAAACCTTGAAAACGAGAACAGACCCGTGCTTATAAGAATCGTGCAGGAGCTGCCCGAAGGCACCCCCTCATACGAAAAGCACCTTTTCAACGATTTGTTTGCCGGCAGGGATATGGTTGACCCGAACGACGTGCCGAAAAATTATTACTCTACGGTACAGAGCGTTATAGGCGTTATAAACGGCAGAGCAAAAGGGCTTTATGAAAAAATGAGCGTTACAGCTTCAATATTATTCACTATGCTTTGCGCACTTATTTTGGGGCTTACGCCGCTTATAATATCGCTTACGCAAATTCACTACACTTTCTTCAACGTACTGCCCCTTGCGCTTGGTCTTATCCCCTTCCCCGTCATTTACTGGTTCGGGCGGTCGATTGCTTACAACAAGCTTAAAACTTCAAAACAGGCGAAATCACAGCGCATGATAAACGTTGTAATAATTGCTGGCGTGGCACTGTTCGATATGTTCTTCTACACGCTGTTGGTGTCGTCTGCGGTAATAGGCACGTTGCCTAAAATTTTACTTGTAATACTGACTTGTCTTACGGCGGCTGTTTCACCTATGCTTATACAGCGCACCGAGAGCTATAACGCACAGTTGAACGAAATAGTGGGATTTAAAAACTTTATCGAGCTTGCGGAAAAAGACAGGCTTGAAAAGATGCTTGAAACGGACCCGCAGTTCTACTATCACGTGCTGCCCTACGCGCAGGTTCTGGGCGTATCCGACAAGTGGGAAGAAAAGTTTGCAAGCATTACAATGCCGCCTCCTTCATATGTAACCTATTCGGGAACATACTCTCTGCTTGAATTCCATATGCTTAACAAAATGTTCAGGAACTCCGCAACGAGCTTTGCTTCGCATATGTCGCCGCCGAGAAACACATCTTCCGGCGGTAGCGGCAGAGGCGGCTTCGGCGGTGGACACGTAGGCGGCGGACACGGCGGCGGCGGTTCACGGGGAAGATAACCTTTTATGGACAAAGTTGTAATTGTTACCGGCGCGGGAAGCGGCATAGGTTTGGCGACGGCAAAGCATTTATTGAATAAAGGCTGTAAGGTTTACGGGGTATCTTTGCACGAACACGATAATCTGCCCTTCCCCTGCTACACGTGCGACGTAACGGATACGGCGCAAATGAACGGTATATTTAACGAGATAAAGGCGAAAGAAGGACGGATAGACGCGCTTGTAAACAACGCTGGTTACGGTATTTCGGGCGCGGTTGAGTTGTGTAACGAGGAAAGAGTAAAGCACTTTTTCGATGTGGACTTATGCTCTGTTGTAAATCTTTCTGCCGCAGTTATTCCACACCTCAGGGAAGCGGGCGGCGGAAAAATTATAAATATCGGTTCGGTAGCTTCGCTTATACCTATTACGTTTCGGGGTTGCTAGTCGGCGGCAAAGGCGGGCGTCGGGCATATCGCGAGCGCAAGGAGTGCGTATGTCAGAAATTTTTTCATTTTTTTATTTGTTGTTCTTACCGTTCCCCAAGTCGATACAAATTTGTCGCGACCGCAGCCTGCGAAGTGCGTGCATCTTTGGATGCAGGCCTTCGCCCGCCGAAGGCTGCGGCCTGCGCGTCTCTTCGAGATGCAGGCTTGTCTCTCAAATCCTTTCCTTTCCGTTCATCGCTGCCC
>JAIDRY010000055.1 GCA_029061465.1 Clostridia bacterium | reverse complement strand
ATTGAAATTAATTTGAGTTTGATTGATTTAATAAACTTCATATTATCTTTATCCCGCACAAAAACCGTTGTGCTACCGTCAAATTTACTTGTACTTATTCATTTTACTATATTAGAAAATGGTTGTCAAACAGTTTTAACGCGCACGCACGACTTATTATCGAGTTTTTGTAAACGATTTTACTTTACTTATCGCCGCGGGTATATTATTATTTATCTGTAAATTAAAGGAGTTTTTATGAAAAAGTACGAAGTAGGCGTTATAGGCGCAACGGGTATGGTGGGGCAAAGATTTTTGACTCTCTTGGAAAATCACCCGTATTTCAGCGTAAAGTGCCTTGCCGCAAGCGCTAATTCGAAAGGCAAGCTATACAAAGACGCGGTAAGAAAATGGCATATGTCGGCTCCCATGCCCGAAAAGTTTGCCAATATGACTGTAATGGACGCAACGGCGGATTTAAATGAAATTGCAAAGTCGGTTGATTTTTGCTTTTGCGCCGTAAATATGAAAAAGGAACAGATAAAGGAGCTTGAATACGCCTACGCGAAAGCCGAGTGCCCGATAGTTTCAAACAACTCGGCGCACCGCTTCACAGACGACGTGCCCATGATTATCCCCGAAGTCAACCCTGAACATCTCGACGTTATTCCCGCCCAGAAAAAAAGGCTGGGCACAAAGCGCGGATTTATAGCCGTTAAAAGCAACTGCTCGCTTCAATCGTACGTACCCCTTCTCCACCCCTTAAAAAAATTCGGAATTAAAAGCGCCGCCGTCTGCACCTATCAGGCGATATCGGGCGCGGGCAAGACCTTTGAAACTATGCCCGAGATATGCGACAATATAATACCGTATATCGGCGGCGAGGAAGAAAAGAGCGAAACCGAGCCTTTGAAGATATGGGGCAAAGTGGTTGGCGGAAAGATAGTGCCCGCAACCTCGCCCGCAATTACCGCACAGTGCGTGCGCGTGCCTGTGAGCGACGGACATACCGCGGCGTGCTTCGTCAAATTCGACAAAAAGCCGACGAAAGAGGAAATTATAAAGGCTTGGAGCGAATACGCCGGCGAGCCGCAAAAGCTCAAACTGCCGTCCGCTCCCAGGCAGTTTATCCACTACCTTGAAGAAGCCGACAGACCTCAGCCAAAGCTTGACAGGAATACCGAAAACGGTATGGCG